>CAZJUS010000019.1:0-16317 GCA_964549355.1 Candidatus Undinarchaeota archaeon
TCTGGATGCTGAATCTTCTTGACACCACACTGGCCATAGGTGGACTCTTGCAGGCAGGCATTTACACGGCGTCGTCAGTAATTTTCCTGATTATTCTCTACAAAGTTTGGAACAAATTGAAAGTGGTGGAGTCATGAACAAAAAAAGGGATAGGCTGGAGATAATCTACGATTTCCTCAATGTCGTCCGGAAGCATGACAATTCCATCAAACCAACCCCTTTGCTCCGGTTCTCAAACCTGTCGTCGCAGAGATTCAAGGAGTATCTGTCCGAACTGGAGGAGAAGGGTTTTGTAAAAGTTCTTGAGAACAAGAAAGGCAGGAAAAAAATCACCTTGACTGACAAGGGCTTTCAGTTCCTGCAGAAATACAAAACCATCCGCGGGTTCATTGATGAATTCGGATTGTAAAAAATTCCCAAAAAAGAAAAAAAATCCTTTGTTTTAATTTAACCGGAGAACCGGCCAGAACCAAAACCTTTAGCCGCGTCTCTTGGCGAAACATTCCTTGCAGTAGACAGGCCTGTCGCCTGAGGGCTTGAACGGAACTTCGCATTCCTTTCCGCACTCTGCGCAGACTGCCTTATGCATTTCACGGGGGCCACTGAACGACTTTCGCCGTCCGCCTCCTTTGAATTCTGACATTCTTTCTCCTCCTATAGTGATAGGTGCATTCGGGGTTTAAAACGTTTTAAAAAAGAAAAAATCAACTGCACTGAGCCGAACTGGTGCCTGCCGCGCTTCTTGTGCAAAAACCTTACAGTTTTCAATATGTTTCAGGTTGCAAGCTCTGGTATGTTTCGAATCTCGTCTTTAGTTCTTCACATATACTCTGCAGCTCTTCCTCAGGGATATCAAGCCTCGGGAAGCCCGAAGACCTGTCAAGGATGATTTTTGAACTTCCGTCTTCGTTGTAAAAGGCCTTGCTGTTTTTTATGATGTGATAGTGGAGGTGCTCCGAAACGCGCGAGCATCCGTCTCCGGACTTGATCCAGAAACGATACGGACCATCCGCATCCCCGAAAATCTCAGGTATTTTGTAGATTATATTGAGGTCCTTCAGCTCCCTGTCAGTCAGCTCGGATACATTCGTGACATGCCTCTTGAAGAAGTACACGAGATGCAACTCGGAAAGGGGCTCCGGATCAAGGGAAAGGCATCCCGTCGGAGTCTCAAAAAAGACATACGAAGCCCTCTTGCCTTCAAGCACCTCACAAAAGAGGCAACCATCTTCCCTGCGGACTTCTTCGGATGCCTGCATATTATCACCTAAAAGTAACAGCGTAAACCAAAGCTTTATATATTAGGCACAACTTAAGTGGTTGTATGAATCTCGAGCTGCTTGGGCTGAACAGATATGAAGCTGCATGCTACGAGTCGCTGGTCCGCTTTGGAAAAGCCTCCGCACCGGCAATAAGCCGGGATTCGGGCGTCCCTTATGGGAGGATTTATGATACGCTGGACAGCCTCGTCAATAAGGGCCTGGCCGTCGTGGTCCCCGAAAAAACAAAGAAGTTCTCGCCGGCCGACCCGGCCGAGCTTGGAAAACTCCTGACCCGGAAAGAGAAGGAGCTCCAGAAGCTCAGGCAAAGCATAAGCCAACTAAAAAAAATTTACAAAGAAGCAAAAGAAGAGCCTGTGGAAATCGTAAAAGGAAAAAGAAACTTTTACAAAATAATCAGGAAGCTGCCCGTATCAAAGAAGAGCTCGTATATGTTTAAATTCACAGGGGAGTTCGTTCCCCGATTCGTGAATCACACTGAAGTCCATTTGAGAAGTGGGGTGGATGTAAGACACTTCGTCAAATATGACAGCGAGACTCGGAAAACTTTTGAAAAATGGAAAGCAAAATTCCCGGATCTGAAAATGAAAAAGTTTGAATTTGACAAAGTTGCCGGGAGGATTGTTGATGAAGAACTGGTCTGGTTCGCACTTGTTGAGTCGAATGTGAATATCATAATAAGGGATTCAAATTTTGCAAGGCTGATGAAAAAACTTTTTGAGCTTGCGTGGGAAAAAAAGACAAAAAATGCCGGTGCTTAACTGCACGCGGCCGTGTTTGAAGCTGTTGTTGTCTCATCAAGTCCAAAGCCGGGAGAAGGTGTTGCAGAACTCAGACTGCTATTGCACTCTTCCGGTGCTTCATTGAAAGCACTGCACACAGTTGCAAGCAGGCTCGCAGGATCCCGGGCAGTGCCGACGGCCTGGCCGTTCACAACCAGCGTTGGTGAACCCCGGACCCCATACTTGACATTTTCTGCATCATGTATGCCGAAGTGGGGGTAGTTGCCCATCCATGTCGATTTGTCTTCATAGTCCGCAGTAATGCCGAAACTTTCGTCAGTTTCATTCACACATGTTTCCAATGAAGCTCTGTCCAATCCAACCTCAGTCAAGCATCCTTCCCGGTCCCCTGCTTTCAGGAAGCAGTAAAGGTAGTCTGTAAGCTGGTCCGGGTTGTCCTTTTCTATGCAGTACTGCCACATTTGTTCATTCATTTCCTTTTGGCCGTGCATTGCGTAATTCACAAACTTGAGCTGGAAGTCAATTTTGTCGCCCAGCGTATCAAGGACAGGCAGCATGCCTTTCTCCATCTGTGTTCCGTAGGGGCAGTATGCCATTACGAAAAGCTCCACTGTCGGCTTGCTGGACTTTGGAATGCCCGTTGCCGTGCCCTGGCTCGGCGCTTTTGCAGCCGCATCAGCAAGCGCCTTGGTGACAGCTGTGTTGATTACGCTCGGAAACAGAAGCTTGCCGTCCTTTGTTACATAAGACTGGTACTTCGTCCCGGAGATTGTCATGTTGAGCTCAATCAGCCCGTAAACTTCGTCAATTGAATTCAGCTGCGCTTCAGCCCCCTGAAGCAGATACTGGTTGATGAACGCAATTGTATTGCCTGCCACAACTTCATCCGGCAGTTTTTTGCTGAACGTATTGCTGTAATCGCCTACAAAAAAGGAAGCCACCAGCAGGACCGCTACAACAGCAGTTGTTGCCTGCCAGAATGCTGTACTCTTTAAGGCCGACGCCATTCGCTTTGCAATCACTGTCGCAGTCATTGTCTTCCCTGTCTTTTTCTTTGAAGTCTTGGCCTTGGTGTCTTTCTTCGCCATGGAGTTTGGAGGTCCAAGCCCTTAAATAAGTTTATAATAAAGGACCTAAAAGTTAGGTGTGCCTAAATATTCAAGCGGAGTTGAAGACTACCTGAAAGCCATACTGCACATAAGCGGAAAAGGAGGATACGCCCGCACCAAGGACATAGCTGAAGAGCTCAAAGTGAAACCGCCTTCAGTCACGGAAATGGTTGTAAAAATGGCCAAAGACAAACTAGTGGATTACGAAAAATACGGCGGTGTGAGGCTGACACGCAAAGGGGAGAAGCTTGCCAAACTAATCAAAGAAAGGCAGGAGGTGATAGAAAGCCTCTTTGAACTCATGCTGGTGCCGGGAAGGACTGCAAAAAAAGACTCCTGCAAACTGGAGCACCAGCTCAGCCCGGAAACCTTGAGCAACCTCAAACTGTTCCTGAAATTTTTGAAAAGCAAGGGGCATTACGAAAAGCTGAAGAAAGATTTCAAAAAAACTAAAGAGGGATATAAATGATATACATGCCTCTATCGGAGATGCCTGAGGGAAGTGAAGCAGAAGTAGTCGGATTCCGGGGATGCGGCCGTTTTGTCCGAAGGGCAAACAATATTGGCTTTCATATAGGCGTCAAAATCAAAAAACTCCAAAGTTTCGGAAGGCGTTCCTTGGTCCAGATAGGCAACTTCAAAGTCGGACTGGGAAGGATTGCTTCTCAAAAAATTTTAGTGAAAGTGAACAAAAGGGAAGTGAATGAATGAAAACTGTTGCAGTAATAGGCAATCCAAATGTCGGAAAAACAGCAATATTTAATTTACTCACCGGCATGAAACAGCGTGTTGCCAATTGGCCCGGAGTGACAGTCGAAAGAAAAGAAGGGTTCTTAATTGGGTCCAATAAAAAAATAAAGATTGTCGACCTCCCGGGAACTTACAGCCTCACTTCAGGAGCAGTAGATGAAAGAATCGCAAAAGATTTTATTGTAAATGGAAACGCAGATGTGATTGTAGACATACTGGATGCTTCCAATCTGGCACGAAACCTGAACCTTACCCTTCAGTTGATTGAAATGGAACTGCCTTTGATACTCGTACTCAATAAAAGTGACACTGCCCAGCAAAAAGGTGCAGAAATCGACTGCAAAAAATTGTCCCGGCTTTTAGGGGTGCCGGTCATTGAGACGGTGGCTGTCAAAAACAAAGGAATTGATAAATTAAAGTCGGCAATTGCAGAAGCCGTGGACGAACCCCGCAGGCCGGCAACCATAAGATACCCTGAAATTGAAGATGCCGTAAAAAGAATTCAGCAGGAATCCCCGGCCAGGATTCCCAGATGGAAAGCAATTCATATCCTGGAAAATTCATCGCTTTCGGAAGAAACCGGACAAACCGCAATTGAAAAACTTCTGGTTCCAAATGCCCGATTCTCAAAAATTAAAGCAATAGTTGCTGAAGTTTTCAGGCAGGACAAACAAAAAAATTCTAATTTTTCAGACAAGTTGGACAGACTTGTCCTCAACAAGTTTTTAGCACTTCCCATTTTCTTAATTTTGATGTGGTTCACTTTTAACTTTGCATTCAAATTTTCTGTTCCATTCATGGATTGGATTAGTATGGGATTCACAACATTAGGTAAATGGGCAAGTTTGCATATTAAATCCCCTTGGATGAATTCACTCTTGGTTGATGGTGTCATATCGGGATTGGGATTCATATTCACTTTTGTACCGCCAATTGCATTCCTGTTTTTTGCAATATCCTGGCTGGAGGACAGCGGCTACCTGCCAAGGGCAGCATTCTTCATGGACAAATTCATGTCAAAAGCAGGGCTCCACGGCCAATCATTCATACCTATGCTGATGGGATTGGGTTGCAATGTTCCAGCAATTATGGCCACCCGGAATATCGACAGTGAAAAAGACAGGCTCATCACAATCCTTGTGAATCCTTTGATTTCGTGCAGTGCGAGACTGCCGGTGTATGTGTTGCTGGCCGGCGCCTTTTTCCCAGAATCCGCAGGGACAGTCATCCTTTCAATCTATCTCCTGGGGGTTCTTTTGGCGGTGTTCATGGCATTGATTTTCAGAAAATTCCTGGTGGGAGGCGAACCCCTGCCTTTCATTTTGGAGCTGCCGGATTACCAATGGCCGGGTTTGAAGGCCACTTTGCTCAAGACTTGGCAGAATGTTGCTGAATTTCTGAAAAAAGCATCCACCTTCCTGCTGGCAGGCATACTCGTTGTCTGGTTTCTGAACTCCCATCCTTGGGGTGCGGGGCTCGAAAATTCGTACTCGGCGGAAATCGGCAGGGCATTGGAACTTGTTTTTAGGCCTCTGGGCTTCAACTGGAAGATAAATGTGGCCCTGCTTTCCGGCTTCACAGCCAAAGAAATGGTGGTGGGAAGCCTTGGCACTTTGTATGGAGTGGGAAAAGAAGGGTTGGCCGAAGCAATGACTCAAAGCATGAATGCAATTACAGCATACACTTTCATGGTGTTTGTTTTGATTTATACCCCCTGTCTGGCAGTGCTTGGGGCCATCAAAAAAGAAACAGGTTCATGGAAGTGGACGGCATTTTCAGTTGCTTATTCACTGCTATTGGCTTATACAGTTGCGTTCATGGTGAAAATTATTGGAGGTTTTCTAATTTAAGGTGATTTGATGTTAATGGAGCTTCTTAAAAAAGTGAATAGCGAAAAAATTTCGACTGTAAAAGAATTGTCTTGCTATTTCGGACAGGAACCTTCGCTGATTTTGGCCCAGCTCGAAATTCTGGAAGATATGGGTTATTTGAAATTCAAAGCTCTAACTGAAAACTGTGAAAGATGCCCCTTGAGGACTAAATGCAAGTTGAAAGCTAAAATTTTTTGAGCTTGTCTGCGGTCCTAAAACTCATGCTTTTCGGCCCATATGCATACCCGCATTTAAGGCAGGCAAATCTTACTGCACTGCCGTGCAGACGCGTGCTTCCGCAGATTGGGCATTTTCTTGGCATTTTAGCAACCATTCATACACCCTCTTTTGCAGTAACCAGATAATGCCCTCCTTCGATTTTGATGGCCTTGCCCTTCACTATGGCCTCTGCAATTTTGGACCGTGCTGAAGTAATCAGGCGGTTGAAAGTCGGCTGGGATATGCCCATCCTTTTGGCTGCATCAGCTTGGGACAGCCCCTGCAGGTCGGACAGCCTAAGAGCTTCATACTCCTCGACCGAAAGCACCACCACCTCCAGCGAGGCCATGGGAACGCCCTGGGGTTTGAAAAAAACCACCCCGGGCTCCCGGCCAACCCATCTCCTCATTCGGGGTCTCGGCATATCCTTCACTTTTGCAGTTCCTTAAGTCTTTTTTCAATGGCTTTTTTTTCAGCTTCAAGGTATTTCACTTCGTCATCTTTTGAAACTGCAACCTGCGGGACCGGTGCACCCCTGCCGAAGCCTCTTCCGAAGCCTCTTCCGAAGCCTCTTCCGAAGCCTCTGCCCAGGCCTCTGCCAGCCCCCCTGCCACCATTAAGGTATCCAGGAGTGTCGTGGCCAGTGCATAAACCCATGGCTCTGCCGGTTTTCGGCCCTTTTCCTTCAGGTCCTGTTCTGTCTCCATACGGCATTTACTCCACCTCCATTATGAATAAGTATTTATTTTAATATTTATAAAGATTTCTAATTATAATTCATTACATCCCCGGTGGAAGCCTAATATACCAGCAGGAGTAAGCCAGGATATGCAGAACATCATAATCAAGCATGTCCTGGCCAACCAGCTGAAATACGGCAAAGCGGATGTAAAATCTGTGGTTGCCAAAATTTTAGGGGAGATGCCTGAAGCCAAGAAGCGGGCAAAACAGGTGGTCGAGGATGTAAAAAAGGCGGTCAAGGAATATGAGAATCTTGCAAAAAACGAAATTGAAAGCCTGCTGGAGGGCATCGCTCCGGAGATGCTGGAGAAGAAGGCAAAGGTTGCGGAGCGCAAGGAACTGCCGGAGCTCGAGGGGGCCGAAACGGGGAAAGTCAGGCTCAGGCTTCCGCCGGAGCCGAACGGCTACCTGCATATCGGGCATGGCCTGAGCTTCACCATGAACTACATGTATGCCAAGAAATACGGCGGAAAGCTTGTGCTGAAACTGGAGGACAACAACCCCGCCACCACCCGGCCGCATTTCTACGGGGAAATCCAGAAGGACATCCGCTGGCTCGGCATTGAATGGGATGAATTGTTCATTTTGTCGGAGCATCTTGGTGAATTGGAAGGTGCAGCTGAGAAGCTTATCCGCGCAGGCAAGGCCTATGTATGCAGATGCCCGGCGGACAAAATAAAAAAGGGGCGGATGCACAAGGAAGCGGATGCCTGCCGTGGAAACAGCAGGGCGGAAAACCTGGAGCTTTGGAGTGCAATGAAATCCGGCGAAAAACTGGTGCTCAGGTGGAAGGGGGACCCGGCCTCCGACAATTCTGTCCTGAGGGACCCAACACTCTACAGGGTTATTGACCAAGTCCACCCCTGGATTGAAGAAAACCGCATGGTATACCCTACCTATGATTTGGCCAGCTCAGCTACGGACGGCATGCTGGCAATCACCCATGTGCTCAGGAGTGAAGAGTTTTTGATGCGGGCCCCTCTCCACAGGGAGATAATACAATCACTGGGCCATGCCCCTCCCTTTTACGTTCACTTTGGAAGGTTCAACCTTGAGGGGGCGCCGACAAGCAAGAGGCTCATCCGCTCCTTGGTTGAAAGCAAAAAGGTTATTGGATGGGACGACCCGAGGCTGGCCACCCTCATGGGCCTGCGGAGGCGGGGCATAGTCCCTGAAACCTTCGCCGATCTGGTCCTTGCAACGGGCCCGTACAAAGGTTCAAGCACCATAGACAGAAAACTGCTCGAAGGCTACAACCGCAAGCACCTGGACCCTGTGGCGGAGAGATACTTCGTGCTCAAGGACGCAGTAAAACTCAGGCTGGAAGGCCCAAAGGATGCAGTGGCCAGGATAAGCAAACTGCCGGGAAACGACGAGGCGGGCTTCAGAGAGCTCAAACCTGCAGGCCATATCTGGATTGAAAAATCCGATTTTGAGCAGAACAAGGGGGGCGTGCTGAGGCTCAAGGGGCTCTACAATATCAGGCTGGAAGGAAGGAAGGCGGTCCATGCCGAAGGGGAGCCTGTCAGGCCGATCATCCACTGGCTGGGTGAATATATTGAAGGAAGCCTGATGATGATGGAGCCGGAAAAAAACAGGGAGCTGAACGAAAAACTAAAGACAATAAAGGTTATGGCCGAACCCGGAATTGTGAATGCCGGAAGCGATATAATCCAGATGGAGCGCTTTGGATTTGCACATATAGAAAACCGGAAGCCCCTGAAAATGATATTCGTGTCCAAATAATGTGAATTTACGGAGTAGGAGGGTGTGAATGTGAAAGAAGCCATGTTCTGGAAACAGGCCGGAGACGACAAAGTTTTGTGTGAATTGTGCCCCCGTTCATGTGTATTGTCAGACGGTGAATTCGGTGAATGCGGTGCAAGAAAAGCTGAAGGGGGAAAATTGTTCACTGCCAACTGGAGCAATGTGGTGAGCCTGGCGGTGGACCCTATTGAAAAAAAGCCCCTGTTCCATTTCTGGCCGGGCTCAAGAGTGCTGTCCATCGCACTGCCGGGATGCAATCTGCACTGCAAATTCTGCCAGAACTGGCAGATAAGCCAGGAAAGGCCGGAGCCGGATGCGGAGACGGAGCCAGAGGAGATAGTGGAGCTGGCCGTCAAAAACTTCAAGTGCCAGGGAATCGCATACACCTATTCAGAGCCGACAGTCTTCTATGAATTCGCCTACGAGACCGCCAAGCTGGCCAAGGAAAGGGGGCTGTATAATGTATGGGTCAGCAACGGCATGATGAACCCGGAGCCCATCCGCAAGATTTGCAAAGTCATTGATGCTGTGAACATAGACTTGAAAGCTTTCAGGGATGATTTCTACAAAGGAGTCTGCGGAGGCACCGGGCTCCAGCCCGTCCTGAACGCCATAAAAGAATTCCACAAAAACAAAGTCTGGATGGAACTGACAACATTGATAATCCCCGGCCTGAACGACAATGAAAATGAAATAAGGCAAATGGTGGATTGGATAGCCGATTTGGACAAAGGCATTCCGCTCCACCTGAGCAGGTTTCACCCCGACTACAAAATGAAATATCTGAAGCCCACCCCGGAAGACACCCTTGAAAAAATCGCAGGGATTGCAAAAAGCAGGCTGGACCACGTGTACATCGGGAATGTCCTGAACTCTACCTGGGAAAACACCTACTGTGCAAACTGCGGAACGCTTCTTCTGTGGAGGAGGGGGTATGTGCTGGCCAAAAATGAAATCAGGGAAGACGGAACCTGCCCGAAATGCGGGTGCAAGGCCCCAATAATCGGAAACATAATAAAGGCTTAAAATGGGATTTTCCATGATAGAAGCACGCTTCATAATTGAATCACAGGGCAAGCCTGCCAGCTATGTCAATAATTCACTCAAGAAACACATAGAAGCTATGAAAGGGCTGAATGGCCTGGAGCTGTTCGACATCAACTTTGAAGAGGCGGAAGAAGTGGACAAGGGCATTTTTTCCGCGCTGGTGGATACAGGAGTGAAGGCTGAAGACTTTGAGACCTTCTTCGCTGCCATACTGGGATTCGCCCCAACAGCAGTCATTGTGCAGAAACCCGAAAAGCTTACAGTCCACATGCGTGAACTGCAGAACATTGCGAATGATGTAATTACCATGTTCCACCGCTTTGCGCAGGCCAATGAACTCCTCCGGAGAAAGGCCGGGCTGAAGCAGCTGAAGTGATTCACTTATTTGAACCCGTGCTCAATGCAAAGTGTGAATTGTGCGTCCCTGCGCTTGATTTGAATTTTTTTGAATCCGCATTTCGGAACGGGGCATTTTTCTTTCAGCACTGTGAGGGTGCCCCGCTGGGGAAGCCCCCATGTCCTATTGCACCCTGTGCATGCTGCATACCTCTTATCGTTGCGGGAGACCACCTGGACCACCTCCTTGCCGCAGTCCGGGCATGCGCCGAAAATTATCCTCGGCTTTTCAGCAGATCCCGCCGTTTTTCTGCCTTTTTTCGGGGCAAATTTGGACGGGGCCGGCTTGACGCCCCCGGACATCAGTTTTCTGCCCACTTCAAGCTCCCTCCGCTTGAAATTTTCAAGAAGCTTCACGAGTTCTTTTCTGCCGTCCTCCAAAACCTTGTCCATGTCCTCACTGCCTTCCTGAATTTTCTCCATCCGCTCCTCAAACTGCCGGGTGAGCTCAACAGACAGCAGGTCGGGAACAACATCCTCAAGTGCGGACACAACATTCTCGCCGAGGGGCCGGACCTTGATGCTTTTGCCCTCAATATAACCGCGGGCGTAAAGGGTTTGTATGATATCGGCCCGGGTTGCTTTGGTTCCAAGCCCCAGTTTCTCCATCTGCTTCAGAAGCCCTGCTTCAGTGAATCTTTTGGGCGGGTTCCTTTGTTCACGGTTCAGCTGAATGTAGTCAACGGACAAGGCATCGCCCGGCTTGACAGAAGGTGCTTTGACTTCCTTCAGCCCGAGGGGATAAATTTCAGTGAATCCTTTCTTCACTGTTTTCTGACCTTCAATTGTGAATGCCACTCCACTCAAATCAAGGGTAATCCGGGTGCTCTCCCTTACTGCAGGGTCCGAGAAGCTGGCAACGAATCTCCTTGCAATGAGCTCATAGACTTTGCGCTGTTTGATGTCGGGGTCGGATAGCTTTTCCCCGGTCGGATAAATTGCAGGATGGGCAGGGTCTTTCTTTTTGCCCTTCGCCGGCTTCCTGCCCAGAAGGCCGGTAGACTGCGGAATAAAGTAGGAAAGGGATTTCAAAATAGAGTCCGTGTCCAGCTCCTTGGGCAGTTCATGGCTTGAGGTCCTTGGATAGCTTATGGCCCCGGCTTCATAGAGCTTCTGGGCCAAATCAAGGGTTTCCTTTGGGGTCAGCTTGTATACCCTGCTGGCCTCTGTCTGGAGGTCTGTCAGGTTGAAGGGCGGCCGGGGCGAAAGCTCACGCCTCTTCTTCTCCACATCCACAACCCTTGCAGGACCTTTTGCTTTTGTGAATGCATCCAGGGCCTCCCTGACATCCTCGAACTCGCCGTCTTTGGCTTCATATTCACTTTCAATCAAAGCGGATAAAGTGTAGTAGAATTTTGAACTGAAGTTCTTTATCTCCCGTTCACGGTCCACCAGAATTTTAAGGGCTGGACCCTGCACCCTCCCCGTTGACAGCACTTTGAAGTTCCCGGTGCGCTTAATGGAGTGAATGAGGGCCCGGGACATATTGATTCCCCAGTACCAATCGAGATAATGGCGGGTGATGCCTGCCTTCGCCAGCCCCACCTCAAAGCTGTTGTGGACGTGGGCGCCTTCGTATGATTTTTTCAGCTCGTCCTTGGTGAGAGTCGAGAATTTCATGCGGAGTGCCTTTTCAGGGTGCTTCAGTTTGGCTGCAAATTTGAGGATGTTGAAGCCAATAACTCCTCCCTCGCGGTCGTAGTCGGTCGCAATTATTATCTCATCGGCTTGTTTGGAAAGCTTCTCAAGATTTTTTATGTAGTCCTTGGCGTATTCAAACCCTTTCCGGCGGGACGCCTTCTTCCATTCAACTTCGAAGATGGGATAGTCCCACCCCTCGCGGGAGGGCTCGAGGCCGTAGAGGTGGCCGACTGCAGGGGCGACGACCAGATCATCAGAGACTTCATAGTAGTAAGCCTTCCCGCTCTTCACTGTGCGGTACCCCCCAAGAGCCTCCGCAATCTTCTTGGCTGCACTCGGCTTCTCCGAAATTATAAGCTTCACACAAGTATCCGCTGAACCTCATAAATAAACCGTTGGCATCGGCGTGGAAAGTTCTTATAAATATTCAAAACTGCATCAAGGAATGAAGCTCAAGCGCTGGTGGGACTCCGGGCTTTTGGTGATAATTGCGCTTATCCTGGCAACGGCAATCCGCCTGAACGGCCTCGAGGGCACCTATGTGCGGGCTTTTGACCCTTTCTTTTTCTGGAGGGTGTCCCAGAGCATCTGGGACACGGGAAGCTGGGAGATGAATGACACCCTCAGGTATTTCCCATACGGCTGGGACTCGAATGATGTCGCACCCGCCCTGCCCCACTCAATGGTCCTTCTGGGCAGGGTTGCAGGAGACCTGAAGGCGGGGGTGAGGTGGTTTCCCTACTTTTTCGGGGCGTTGAGCATACTGGCGATGGCCATGCTCGGCCGAAAATTCGGGGTCTCGGGGCTGGCGGCTCTTGTGCTCGCAGTCATACCTGCATACATCTACAGGACTTCCGAAGGCTTCGCAGACAAAGAGCCTCTTGCACTCTTCCTGGGCCTGCTGGGCTGGTACTTTATGGTGAATGCTCTTGAAAACAAGAGCTGGACGGATGCAGTATATGCAGGCCTGAGCTTCGGCTTCATTGTGGGGGTGTGGGGGGGCAAAATCCTGTTCGTCCTTTCCCTGGTGCCGTTGGCTGCAGTCCTGGCCCTCAAAGAAAAACATGAAAGCCTGTTCTACATCGGCATTTCCATGGCAGTCTACCAGCTCCTGCATTTCTCAGTCCCAAGGTACCGGCATTTCCTTGCAGACCCTTTCTCGCTGATAGTAATCGGGCTGGCATCATTCTTCATACTGCTTCATTTGGTCTACATCAATCCACGGTGGGAGAAATTCGGCAGGAACCGCCTCTGGGCCTGCGTCGGCGCAGGAGTCGTGCTGCTGATGCTGCTCTCATTCGTGAAGTTCAACGACCCCCTTTATGTCATCCAGCGGGGCGCCGACACGGCGATGCAGGCCTTCAAATCTTCATCGGCCATACACCACTACCAGACAGTCCAGGAGAATGCACGGCCGACATGGTCATGGAGCCTGAAGAGCAACAGCTTCTGGCAGCAGATGGGCATGTTCTTCTTCCTGGCGGTGCCCGCCGTCTATTTCCTTGTGAATGGGAAAGACGACAAGGAGATGCTGCTGGGCTCGCTGGCGGCTTCAGGCATCTATGCCGGGTTTGCTGCAATCCGGCTCTTTGTATTCACGGCGCTTGGGGTGTCCCTGGCTTCCGCATACATAATCTCCAAATTCCTGGAAAACAAGGAGGTCATGGTCAAAGTTTCAGGCCTGCTGCTGATTGGCCTGTCATTCTACCTGATTTATCCGGGGACCATGGGCAGCATGAACACTGCAAAATACGCCAGCCTGACAGGGACATGGTATGAAAACCTGAAATGGATGGAGTTCAATGTCCCGCCGGAGGACCCCATTGTAACCTGGTGGGACTACGGCTACTGGATACAGACCATAGGCAACCGGACCAGCCTGGGCGACGGCGCCAACATGGCTCCGGGCTACAGGCTCAACTGGCGGACAGGCCACTTCTTCGCCACGGGCAACTACACCAACGCAACAGACTGGTTCAACAGCTGGAATCTGAAGTATGTGACTGTGGACTATGCCATGCTGCCGAAATACTTCGCCTACTCCACTTTGGGGGGCATCAGCAACAGCCTGAACATCCTCAAATACTACAAAAAAATGATGACCGAATTCGGCATGGCTGACGTCTATGTCGGCTACTCCGACGACTACCGCGCAGGTGTTGCAGTCGCCCCCATAACCATCGAGGACAAGATATACATCATGCTGGGCGTAATCCAGAACGGGGCCATATCCTGGAAGGGCGTGGTTGACGAATACGCAATACTGAGCGGAGGAGGCAGGCTGTCATGCGAGCCCATAGGATACTGCAAGTCCGAAAAGTGGGGCAACTACGGGCTGGTGAACCAGTCGGCCTTCATCTACTGGGGCCAGCAGATAATCCTCGGAGACCAGGACAGCATGCACTCCATTTTTGCCCGGCTCTGGTTCTTTGACGGCTACGGCACGCAGTTCAAGGAAGTTCTTAATAACGGGGAGTGCAAAACATTTATGAGTGTGGTATAGATGGTGTCTGTAAATGTGAATGGCAGGGGTTCAAAGGGGGTGGTGTGAATGGTTGCAATAACAGTCAGCGGAAAAATCGGTTCGGGAAAAACAACCCTTGCAAAACAGCTGGCGCTGAGGCTGAACATGGAATACTTTTCAGTCGGGCGGTGGTTCAGGGAAAAAGCAAAAGAAGCGGGGGTCCCCATTGATGAATTTGTAAAAAACTGCCCGGAGGACATGCATAGGGAAATTGACAGCCACATGAAAAAAATCGCAAAAGAAAAAAATGTGGTCCTGGACGCCCGCCTCGCAGGGTGGATGGTGCCGGACGCCGACCTGAAGATTTTTTTGACTGCACCCTTCGAGACAAGGGTCGGCAGAATCGCAGAAAGCCATAAAGACCGGATTGCAGAGGCCAGAGAAGGCAACGAAACCTGGACGGACGAAGTGTCCCGCAGGGAAAAAGAAGAAATCGAAAAATACAAGGAGCTCTACGGCATAGACCTGGAGGACCTCAGCATATATGATTTGGTGCTCAACACTGGCAAGATAAGCGCTGAGGATGTCCTTGAAATTGTCGAAGTAATAATAAAGAAGGTAGTAAAACACTGAAAACGGCAGGTCAAACTGTTTTTAAATCTGGGAGGGTTATTATTCAGTGGGAAAGCAAAGGATAAGCCTCACCATAGACGAACTGCTTTTGAACCGTGTAGACAGGCAGATTGGAAAACTGGCCAACAACAGGAGCAATGTGATTGAAGCCCTGCTCCGGAAAGGCCTCATGAACCAGATGCCGAAAAGCGCAGTGCTCCTTGTCGGGGGCGGAAAAGAGAGCAGGATGATGGAGAAATTCGACGACTCGACCTTGATAGAGTACCACGTAGAAGCCTTGCGGAGGGCAGGCATAAAGGATGTTTTTGTCCTGGGGTCGGACATAGACCAAATGAAAACACATCTGAGCAGCAAGGGCATCCATGTCCGGTTCATAAAGGATGAAAACGAAGGCAGTGCAGGTGCGCTGAGAAAACTGAAGGGCATCATAGACAACACTTTTCTTGTCCTGTATGGGGATGTAGTGACCAAAGCGGATTTGGTGGACATGTACCAGTTCCACATGAAGGAAAACTGCCTGGTCACCATGGGTCTGACCACCTCCGATAAAATCAGCAAATTCGGCGTTATTGAGATGAAAGGCACGCGGGTCGTGAATTTCTCAGAGAAGCCCAAGAGGAGCAAGAGCTTCCTGGTCAGCGTAGGCATTTTCGTAATGGAACCCGAGATTTTCGACATGATTCCGGAAGACAAGAAAATCAGCATAGAGGAGGCAATAGTGCCTCCGCTGGTGAAATCCGGCCAGCTTTCCGGCTACGCCTTTGGAGGGTTCTGGAAGGACTACGGCGGGGAATAATTAAAGGTTTAATACTAAGACATGCCTATGTTTTTATGGAGAATATTCGGAAGGTGGTCCTTGATGTGGCCAAGCCCATGGAGCCCAACATTATTGAGCTGGCCAGCATTCTGTCCAAGATTGAAGGAACTGCAGGTGTGAATGTCAGTGTTGTTGAAGTAGACAGAAAAGTTGAGAATGTCAGAGTCACCATTAAAGGGCCCAACCTGAATATAGACAAACTATTCAAAGCCATTAAAAAAACAGGTTCTGCCATTCACAGCATTGATGAGGTAGCCACGGGTGAAGAGATAGTAGACCATGCTAAAATACTTGACAATCCAAGAATTTGAATCCAAAAGTGAAAAGTGAATGGAATGCTGAATGACCCAATTGCACGGCGGTATTTTGTAATGAACACCTTTGATGGGGTCATGACTGTGATGGGTTTAATTCTTGGAGGCGCATTCACTATCGCAGACCCGTTGGTGCTCTTCAAAACCGGCCTCGGCGCCAGCCTGGCAATCATGATAAGCGGTTTCTTTGGAGCGTATATGACAGAGAAGGCGGAGCGGACTGCTGAAATAAAAATTTTGGAAAAACATTTATTCCGGAGTCTGAAAGGGACCCAGGTGGAAAAAACTGCCAGAGGCAAAACATTGATGCTGGCTGCAATCGACGGTCTTTCACCGTTTTTAGGCTCGTTTCTGCCTCTCCTGCCTTTCCTGTTTGCCCATTTTGGCGTCCTGGATTTTGCATCCGCCTTTGTAGTTGCAATGGCTCTTGCCTTTGGTCTGCTGGTGTTCCTCGGCATCTACCTTGGAAAAATTATGGAGGAGAACCCTTGGAAGATGGGTCTGCTTTTCATGGTCGGCGGGGTC
>CAZJUS010000020.1:0-15485 GCA_964549355.1 Candidatus Undinarchaeota archaeon
GCCCGCTTCATACTGCAGGGCATTGTTCCTGCAATTGGAATGATAATCATCACCTCCACCGTCGCAGTCGGAATCGGCATGTCTTTTGCCAGCATCATTGACGACTTCCAAAGCTTCCAGGTTGTGCAGAATATCGTAGTAATGCCCATGGTCTTCCTGTCCACTGCATTCGTTGATGTCGCGCACGCCCCCGGATGGCTCTCAGTGGTGGTAAAGCTGAACCCTTTCAGCTACGGCATCGACGGCATCCGGCATTTCCTGACAGGACTGGGTGCATTCCCCCTCTGGCTTGACATCCTGGTCGCAAGTTCGGCCGCCATAGTTGCGATGCTGGCAAGCTCATACCTGTTCGAAAAAATTGAGATTTGACAACGCATATAACTCTGCAGGAGGAATAGTTTCATGGTTGATTTCTGGACATGGATGGGGACCTTCTTCACAACAGAAAGAATAACCGCCGGGCTCATTGCAGTCGCTTTGGTCCTGGCAGCACTCCTGCTCTTCAACAAATTCTGGAAAAACAAGGCGGTCCCGAAGGACAAAATCCCGCCCTTGATGCCGGAGTAAGGGCTTTTAAATCCCAAAGGGATGAAGGATATGGGGACAGCGGGGTAGGGCAGGCTGGAGTGCCCGCCGGGCTCATACAACCCTTCCGCTCGCAGAATAGTTGACGGAAAGAGTTGGGGAAACCCGGAGGTCGGAGGTTCAAATCCTCCTCCCGCTAAGCTTTTGGAAAAAGTTTTATCAAAAACAGAGCTGGCTATCGAGATAGCCACCGTGGTCGAACTTCGTAAAGTTCGGTGAGAATCCTCCTCCCGCTAAGCTTTTGGAAAAAGTTTTATCAAAATCAACGCTCTGCGTTGGATGGGGTTTAGAAAGGGGCGGAGCCCCTTCTGTGGGAATCCTCCTCCCGCTAAGCTTTGCACCGATTGGCTTTTAACTTTGCCCGCCTGTGCACGGGGTGGAGGAAAGGGAGTGGATTCTCAGCCGGATAAACCTGCAAGAAAAATGGCGTAGCAGGTGCATCAACCTCATTGCCAGTGAAAACACCACCAGCCGTTGGGTGGAGAAAGCATACACCACGGATTTTATGCACAGATACGCAGAAGGCACGCCGTTCAACAGATACTACCAGGGGACTGAAGTCATCGACGAAATCGAGGACAAAGCCAATAAATTCTTTGCAAAACGGCTCGGCGTCAACAGGGCGGATGTAAGGCCCGTATCGGGGGCCATCGCAAATATGGCGGTCATGGGGGCGCTCACAAACCCAGGGGACGCCATAGTCAGCTTATCGGTCCCTGCAGGGGCGCATTCAAGCCATTCGAAAGGGGGGGTGGCAGGACTGCTGGGATTGAATCCAATCAAGCTGGCGTTCAACGGCAAAGACTTTTCGATTGATGCTGATGCATCATCCAAAATCATCCGGGAGGAAAAACCCAAACTCGCCCTGATAGGGGCTTCACTGATTTTGTTCCCGCTGGATCTTGCAGGCGTAAAGGAGGCGTGCGAGGAAGTGGGATGCAAATTGGTCTATGACGCTGCGCATGTCTTCGGCCTGATTTTCTCCGGCAAGTTCCAGAAGCCGTTCGAAGAAGGGGCGGAAATCCTGACCACATCGACGCACAAAACTTTCCCCGGCCCGCAGGGCGGACTGATTGCAGCGCGGATCGATGAAGACTCGGAATGGTCCGGCGTGCAGAGGGGGGTGTTCCCCAAAATCCTCAGCAACCACCACCTGCACAGAATCCCTGCCGTCTTGATGGCGGCATATGAGATGGTGGAGTTCGGGGATGCATACGCGGGGCAGATTTTGAAGAACGCCAAAGCCTTGGCGGAAGCCCTCCATGAGGAAGGCTTTGCAGTGTGTGCTGAATCGCGGGGATTCACAGAAAGCCATCAGGTTGCCGTGGATGTCACTGAGTTTGGAGGGGGCAGGCCCGTCGCTGAAAACTTGGAGAAAGCCAACATAATACTGAACAAGAATCTTCTGCCGTGGGACACTCTCAATTTCAAAACACTGGACAACCCGAGTGGCATCAGGCTGGGTGTTTCGGAAATGACCCGGTTCGGCATGAAGGAAGAAGAGATGAGGCAAATCGCAGAATTCATAAAAAAAGTTGTCGTGAAAAAAAAGTCCACAGAAAAAATAAGAAAAGATGTTGAAGCTTTCCGATCCAAGTTCCAAAAAATTCACTTTACATGGGAGGAGTGATTAAATGAAAACTGCAAGTGAAACATTGAAAGTCATATCTCTGGGCGCGGGGCCGAAATACAAAACATTGAACATTGACGACATTGTTGCATTAAGCGGTCTGCAGACTTTCAGAGGGGGGACCCTGGATGATTACATTGCCAACGGAGAAGTGGATAAAGAACGCATCAAAACCATTCATAGAGAATCCACTCGAAGGGGGCATGCTTCGATGACAACAACACCTTCCTTATTTTTTGAAGTGGAGGGGAGCAGAATGATTGACTTGTACGGCTCTGCTTTCCCATTCGGCAGTTTCATCATGTTCAGCTCAAGAAGAGTAAAAGTCACCGATGACCTTCTGGTCCGGCCTGACGCTCTGAATGAAAACTCCTGGCGGAGCTACAAAGGTCTGCTTAAAGAATATGAAAGCATGTGGGAAGGGGGCTCGAGAGATAAAGCCAGAAAAGTCCTGCCTTTGGGCTTCTACTCACACGGTTTAATGAAATTTTCTGCAGAAGACATTGTGCATATGAAAAAGGAAACTATGGAAACTGCTGTGCCGAAGGAGCTGAGCCTGATGGCGGACAAGATGGGCGGAATCTTCAAGGAAAATGCGCCTTTGCTCTATGAAGCTGCCATGGAAAGAAAAGCTTCGCTGTCATACGGCAATCCGAATATATTCCATGAAAACAAATTGCCGCGATTTTCGAGCGACAAAAATGTAAACATCAAAATATGGAAAGATGCACACTTGCAACAAATTGTGAATGAATTCAAATCGAATTCCCCTCCTGGATTCGACGACTGGAAAAAACTATCAATGAACATAATGGATATGGTTTATGCAAATGCTGTTTTATCCGGTTCTATTGCAGTTTGGAATGAGGTGAAACGCCACAGAACAATTGTCCAGAAAGCAGAATCCGTTTATGATGCAGTTGACAGAGCTTTCGACGAGGTAAATTCACTTTCCAAAAATGAAACTCCGAGATGGATTCACATTCCGCCTGGAAAAAGTGAATCGTATGTCGAAGCTGTTCACAATTCACTCGCAGAATACCACAGGCTTGCGGATAAAATTGAAAAACGCGATGCAATATATGTCGTCCCGCACTGTGTGAAAATCAAATTCTCGCTTGCAATGAACGGCTTTCATTTGGTAGACCCGTTCGGGTTCCTTGGGATAAGAAGCTGCACCACATCAGATTATGAAGTGCAGGAGCTTGCGCGCAAAATAAAAACCGAAGTCATAAAGCAGGTGCCTGCCCTTGAAGGCTTGATAGGGCCCAAGTGCAAGACAGGGGTCTGCCCGGAAAGGCGGCCCTGCGGTATTGTCAAAATGTACTCAAAAAACGGTGACTGATATGCCCCCCCGGGGAATCTACGTCCTCCTCATAAAAATCGGCAGAAAAACGCTGGAGATAGGGGCGCTTGGAAAAATCTGCTTTGAAGGCGAATATGCTTATGTTGGATCAGACCAAAGGGGAGGGAGGCTGGAAAGGCACTGCAGGAAAGAAAAACCGAAAAAGTGGCACATAGATTACTTGACAAACGAAGGGGAAGTCCTCGGGGCATGGGTGATGCCCCTGCCGAAGAGTGCGGAGTCCGAGCTGGCCGAATTTTTGGCAGACAGGTTCCCTGTAACAAAAGGTTTCGGCAACAGCGACTGCAGAGATGCAGGGCATTTATTCAAAGTTGATGAAAGGCTGGAAGACTCAGTAGCAGAATTTGCATCACATAAAGGTGTTGCCTACATGTGGTGGGTGCAAAACTCTAAAAATTGCCCTGCATCAATGAAGAATGCCTAAATACATTATCATCACCGGCGGAGTCATGAGTGGGATTGGCAAGGGGCTTCTCTCCGCCAGCATCGGCCGCCTGCTGAAATCGTGCGGTTATTCGGTTACCTTGACAAAAATCGACCCCTACATGAATGTGGATGCAGGAACCCTGAGCCCTTTTGAACACGGCGAAGTCTTCGTCCTCAGGGACGGGGGGGAGGTCGACTTGGACTTCGGCCACTATGAAAGATTCACAGACATTCCCCTTGCCAAAAGCCACAACATCACCACCGGGACTGTTTTCGAAAAAGTGATAGAGGGTGAACGGAAGGGGGAGTATCTCGGGAAGACAATCCAGATGATTCCGCACGTGACCGACGAAATCAAAAAGCGCATCAGGGAGAATTCGCAGGGCGTCGATATCTCGATTATTGAAGTGGGCGGGACTACGGGCGATATAGAAGGCATGACTTTTCTGGAGGCCATAAGGCAACTGAAAAAGGAGGAAGACCTGATCAATATCCATTTGACGTTAATTCCAATTCTCGGGATAGACCAGAAAACCAAACCAACCCAGCACAGTGTAATTGAACTGAGGAGGGTTGGAATAATGCCTGAAATACTGGTCGGCAGATGCAGTGAAAAGCTTACAGAAAAAACCAGAAAAAAGCTGGCTTTGTTCTGCAGTGTCGAAGAAAGGGCGGTCATAAGCGACCACGACCTGAAAAATATATACCATCTGCCACTGACCCTGCGCGATGAAGGCATCCACAGAATAATACAGGAGTATCTGGGACTTGATGTCCGCGAGCCCAATCTCAGCAGGTGGAAAGCTTTTGTGAACAATTACCAGTCCGGCAGAAAAATATCCGTCGGGATTGTCGGCAAATACTCAAGAGGCGATACATATCTCAGCATCCAGGAGGCCCTTGCACATGCCGGCGTAGCAGTGGGGGTCGCTCCTGAAATAAGATGGATTGACAGCGAACAAGTCAAAGAGCATCCGGGCACGCTGGAAGGGGTAGACTGCATGATAACTCCAGGGGGATTTGGAACCAGAGGCATTGAAGGAAAAATCAAAGCCATCCAATACGCCCGGGAGAACAAAATACCCTGGCTCGGCCTGTGCCTGGGATTCCAGCTGGCGGTTGTTGAGTTTGCAAGGAATGTAGCCGGAATTGCCGGAGCCAACAGCACAGAAATGGAGCCCGACACCCGGCATCCTGTAATCATCCCCCACTGGGAAGCGGGCCAGAATATAATGGGGGGCACCATGAGGCTCGGCGACAAGGAGGTCATCCTGGAGCCCGGGACACTGATACATAAAATTTACGGCAGAGGCATAATTTACGAAAGGCACCGCCACAGGTACGGGCTCAACCCGAAATACCTCGACCGGCTGGCCGAGGCGGGCATGGTCTTCAGCGCAGTCTGCCCGGAGGACAAGACAGTGGAGGCCCTGGAAATTCCGGGCCAATATTTCATCGGGATACAATACCACCCTGAATTTTTGAGCCGGCCGACCAGACCGCACCCCCTCTTTGCGGGCCTGCTTGAAGCCGCAAAAAACAAGGAAGCATAAGTTTAAATTCCGCCGGAGGGGCATAGTAATGTGATAGCCCTTGAAACCGTGCTGTTTATTGTCATGGGCCTTTTCCTGGCTTTCTATTTGAGCTTGAGGCTGAGGATGGGCGGACGATGGATGAAGAAAAAAGGAATTATCGGCGTCGGAATTGTCTTCGCAGTCACAGGCGTCCTTCTGCTTCTGCTGGCGTTCCTGTCCCAAAGCATCCAATTCCTTTCAATTTTCCAGCCGTACATGCCCATATACATCCGGGTCGGGGTCGGGGTGCTGGCCCTGGGCGCCGTCTTCATAATAATCGGAGAGTTCCGCAAGACGGGGCTCAAGGAAGCCGGACTCGAAATTGAAGCTGAAAAAAGGAGATACATAGAAAGAGTCCGGTCCGGGCTGACTGTGGAAGAGGCGGAGGATATTGCCAAGAGGCACATAAAAGGGGTCACAGGCAGGAACACCAAGCTGGTGGCCAGCAAAAAGGAGTTCAAGCAGTGGGCGATATACCTCAAGGACAAGAAGGAGAAATACTACAGGGTTGTAATCAACCAGAAGGGGCAGATTGACGAATGGGAGTCCATGGATGAAATCCCGAGCTATATTCTGAGCCCGTAGGGGGTTTAGAAAGGGGGCGGAGCCCCCTGGCTACGCAATCCTGCTCCGAAGAATCAGCAGGTCGCCGTCCATCATTTCAAAATCCAGCCCGGCCCGGATGGTCCTCTTCCCGCGCCGGATTTTGGCCCACTCAAAATTCTCAACAAAGGATTTGTGGATTTTCCCCGCGACATCCCGGACTGATGAACCTTTCCTCACAAGCAGGGGATAGGTGCCGTCGACTGTGAATACGCGGATGAGGCTGAGTGAATCCCACACAGCCTTCAAGACCGCATCAGGCGATTTGAAATCCGACGCAAAAATTATCTTTTTGTCCTTGAAGCTCTTTGCCAGTGAACGGTCGCTCCCGCATACAACCACCGCATCTGCATTGTGGCCGTAGCTGGAATCAAAGCTGGGGGTGTCTATTATCTGGAGCTTGGCTTCTTTGTAATGGGCGATGGCAGTCTCCGGCTCCTGGGTCGAATTGGGATACGGCTGGGGCTCGCCTTCCCCGGTCCATGCCTTGAAAAGGCTGGTCTTGCCCGAATTCTCCGGGCCCACCAGCACAACCATGGGCGCCACTTTCTTGATGCCTTTGTGGCCTCCTGACTTTCTGGCCCTGCGCTCGGCCTCGACCTTGTGCTCAAGCCGGGCCAGCGTCTTCTTCAGGCGCCCAAGCAACTTCTCAGTGCCCTTGTGCTTCGGGGCGATGGAAATCAGCTCCCTGAGCAGGCGGATTTTCTGGGCGGAGCTGGTGGCGGACTTGTACTCCTCATACTTCTTGCCGAATTCGACTGTAAGGTTTGCAGGCACAGAAATCTTAAACGCCGTATTAAAAAATTCAACGTATCTGCCGATAGTCCAACTGCCCCCTAAACTTTTCATAAAGTTTTCTGCGGAAACGGCGGAAACTGCGGAAACTGCTGGATGAGGCCCCCTTCATCTCAAGTGAAGTTGCAATATCGCGCAGGAGGTAGTAGACAAGCGTCTTGATTTTTTCTTGGTCCAGTCTTCTTGAAGAAGTCACAGCCTCGATATCCGGCAGGTACGCAAGTCTGCCTTTGCCTCTCAAAAGTTTGCTGATAGCTACATCTTCGCTGGGCACTTCCGGGAACCCGCCGACTTCAAAAAAAACACCACGGCGGATGACTGCATTCGAACCTGAAAGCCTTCCTGCTTTTATTTTTGCCATGAACTCAAAAAAAGAATTGTCAAGCTTGTCAATCAGCTTCAAGTATTCATTCTCACCGGACAGAATCAGCTTGCCTGTCAAAGCCACTGCATCGGGATGCTCCTGCAGATAGAGATGGCTTTTTTGGAGGTAGTCCGCAGACAGCCGGGTATCAGCATC
This sequence comes from Candidatus Undinarchaeota archaeon, assembly GCA_964549355.1. Taxonomy (GTDB): domain Archaea; phylum SpSt-1190; class SpSt-1190; order SpSt-1190; family SpSt-1190; genus JAAOXW01. The sequence goes on from CAZJUS010000020.1 coordinate 7,500, forward strand.
CACAAAAACCAAAAGTTTTCCCTTTGATGCATCTGCACCCGCATTTCTTGCGACTGCAATGCCTCTCCGCCGGCATTCAACTACATCGGCGCCGAGGGATTTTGCAAGCTCTGCAGTCCTGTCGGTTGAACCGTTGTCCACGACAATAATTTCAAAGCTCAGGCGTGTCCGCTGGCTCTTGATCGCCTCCAGGCATGCTTCGATATATTTTTCTTCATTGAGTGCGGGGATAATGAAGGACGCATCCACAAAACAACAACCAGAATGTAATTAAAAAGAAAGCGATAAATAGGTCGAAGGAGGTTCAAACTGTGAACTGGATAGTCTTTTCAATCCTGGCGTCAATAGGCATCGGACTGATGAACCTGGTTCCGAGGCTGGTCGCCACAGGGGTGATGACCTATATTGCAGTAATCTTTGCAACTGGAGCTCTCCTGTCCCTGCCTTTTGCAATGGCAGAGGGCACCAGCTTCAATGCAATCCTGCTCCTCATAGGTGCAGGCGTCCTTTATTTTTTCACGAATGTTTCAATGTTCAAGGCTCTGAAACTCTCACCCAATCCGGGAATGGTTGCATCAATCCTGCAAAGCTCGGTAATCCTGACTTATGTGCTGAGCCATCTCCTCCTTAAAGCGAAGCTGACTCCAATAAAGATGATAGGGGCTTTGATGACAATCGTTGGCGCCATCATAATCTCAATTTAAGTGGAAACCCTTTTTAATTGTGGAAGCCGTGGATTCTTGGCGAGGCAACCTCCATAGGCAGGGTAGCTCAGCTGGTTAGAGCGCCAGACTCATAATCTGGAGGTCGCGGGTTCGAATCCCGCCCTCGCCAGACTTTCACTTTCACGAAGTTTGACCACGGTGGCTGTTCCTCACTTGCCCCTCACTTGCAGCTCGGGATGTGCCACGTTCGGAACAGCCGGACCAGAAATATGTTCAGCCTGCCGAAGGCAGGCTACATGGTCGAACTTTGTCAAGTTCGTTCGAATCCCGCCCTCGCCATGTAAATATTTTTAGAACTGCCGGCGGGGCTGTTTTTGTTTAACCTGATCCTTTGATTTTGAGATATTCATCAACCCCACGCTTGGCGCCTTCAAGTATGTAGACGAAACCCTGTCCGCCGGCATCAACCACGCCTGCCTGCTCAAGGCAGGGGAGCAGCAGGGGAGTTTTTTTGAGAGTTTCTTTTCCGGCATCAATCAAATATCCCAGATATCCTGAGAATTTATTCAGGTCTTCTGAAACGCCACCCGTAAATTGTTTTTCCTCCAAAGTTCCATAGTCTGTAGCAGCTTTTGCCACACCCCTCATAACTGTGAGGATGGTGCCCTCCCGAGGTGCTTGAACTGCTTCATATGCTTTTTCTGTACCTCGTTCTATGCATTCGGCAAGTAGCCGGTAATCTGGGATGTCTTTGATCTTCTTGGCTGTTTCACAGAAACCCGCAAAAAACTGAGAGAGTATCGTGCCTGAGTTGCCCGTCGCACCCATAAAACTGCCGCGTCGCAATTTATCTATGAAATTATGCATATCGGTTTCGGCGTCAACCTCCTTGTAAACTTCTTCGACAGTCCGATACATATTGGCGCCTGTGTCTCCGTCTGCAATAGGAAAAACATTAATGGCATTCAAGTGGTTTTTGTATTTCTTCAGCTGAAAAAAAACTCCTTGAAGAATCATGTAAGGCAGGCTCCCTTGTTCAATCGGTGAATCTTTTGGCTCCTGATAAATTTCAGTGGCGGGCATTCTAGTTCGACTGGTCATGTAAAAAAATCCCATAACTAACATATATACCCGTGCCGTTGAAATCGACGCAGGTCTATGAAAATATAGTTGAATGTCGAAGAGAATTGATAAAAAGCCGCCGGACTGGCGTTGTATGGGATGTTGGTATCTGGCGCACTCATTCGATGAAAGAGCCTGGGTGGATGACGAATTGGTGCCTGAACTGAAGAAACGGGGCGTTGAAATACTCAACCCGTTCAAAAACCGGGTTTGGCTGGAGGAGCTGAAGTATATAGACAGGGGCGACCCAAGGTATGCCCAGATAATCCAAAGCATCCCAAAAGAGACTCCCGGCAAAATTGTGCAAAGGGACCTGGACAACATCAAAAAATGCGACGGCCTCATAGTCTATGTAAAAAATATTAGATTCGGGGCGGCCATGGAAACCTTCTACAATTCATTCGTCCTTGGGAGGGGCAGGAGCAGAACCCTCGTCGTCCTGCATGAGGAAATAGACAGCGGGGAAAAAGAGACTTTTGAAATATTTGGGAGAGTCATCGAAACCTACGGCGACGGACCTGAAGATGAGGCGCAAAAAATTTCTGAGGCCCTCGCAGAGCCCGGTGCTGAATATCGGGATGCGACTCTGCCTGAAGCTTTCGAAAAAATAAAAGAATACGACGGGCTTGCAGTCGAGCTTGACGGGCCGAATGCAGAAAAGGCCATGAAGATATTCTACAATTCAAGCTACCTCGGACGGGGCAGGGAGAAGACCATCATATATCTGAAAGGCGACGGCAGAAAATTCAAAGAGCATCCCTGGCTGAAGTATCTGGGGACTGTCGTGGCAACCGAAAAAGACCTGGAGGATGCAACCCGCAAACTTAATATCCTACGGGAGTAACCCTTGTGTGGACGGCAATATCGCAACCCTGCTCTTCAGTTTCGCGTATGTTATCCTCTCGCTCGTAGTCTGGAAATTCCTTGAGAAAGTCTGCGACAAATACACCGCCCGGAAAATACTGCACATGCTGGTGGGGAATGCGGTCCTGATTCCGGTGGTCCTGCAGGCAGACCTGTGGGCTGCCGTCCTTCCCTCCATCACCTTCATTGTTGTAACAGGGGAGATGGTGAAGCGGCAGGTTTTTGAGAGGGGCTATAATGATGCGGGCTTGGTGCTGTATCCCTTTTCAATTCTGTTGCTGACTTTGATGACATACACAACCGGCAACACCAACTACATGGTGATTCCTACACTCATCCTTGCATACGGCGATGCAGTGGCCTCATTGGTCGGCAGAAACATCTTCGGGAAGCTCCGCAAGAGTCTGGAGGGGAGCGCCGCCATGTTCGCGACATCATTCACAATCACATATGTGATTTCAGTCCTCATCAACGGCGTCAGCGCTTCACTTTTCTGGACATTCATCCTTGCTGCAGTCGCAACATGGGCTGAAAGGATGCGGGACGACAATCTGACTGTCCCCCTCTTCACTGCCATGATTATACTGCTGATGAACGCCACTCCTGCCGGCATCGCGATGGGCCTGGGGGCGAGCCTCATCCTCAGTTCGTTTGCCTTCTACCTGAGAGCCCTTGACCTGCACGGCCTGATCGCGGGGGTGGTGACCGGCACCGCCCTGTTTGCCGTCTCGCCCGCCTTCTTTGCAGTAACCGTCACCTTCTTCTTCTCGTCAGCTGTCGCATCGCTCTTCCGCAAAAAGCAGAAAGCGGTGCTGAAAGACTTCCAGAAAACGGGGAAGAGGAATGCGACCCAGGTGCTGGCCAACGGCTTCCCTGCCGTCTTTGGAGCGGCCATGCATTCTGCAGGGATAAATGCGGTCCCCTTCGTTATCGCTGCCGTGGCGGCTGCGACTGCGGATACATGGGCGACTGAAATCGGGGTGCTGAGCAGATACCGTCCAAGGCTGATAACCAATCTGGCAAGGCATGTGAAGAGGGGCAGGAGCGGGGGGGTCACTGCCCTGGGCCTGCTCGCGAGTGCAGTCGGGGGCTTCACCATCTTCCTTGCAGCCTGGCCCTTCTACGGACTGGCGGCATTCTCCCCCGCATTGATTGGCGCAGTGGTCGGCTCCCTGCTTGACTCCTTCTTCGGCGCAACGGTCCAGGCCCTCTACAAGTGCAGGATCTGCCATAAGCTCACAGAAAAGAAGAAGCACTGCAAAGTGCACAGCACCCTGGTGCAGGGCCAGTTCTGGTTCGACAACAACATAGTCAACCTCACATCCATCATGATTGCTGCAACCCTGGTGATGCTCTGAAACCGGAAAAATCAGCAAAGCCGATGGCCAAAAGAAGGGCCCGCAGGATGCTGGAGGCTGCACTGAAAGAAAAGGACCCTGAGAGGGCCAAAAGGTATTTTAAGCTCGCGAAGCGCATCGGCATGCGGAACAAGGTCCGGCTGGGCAAGGAGAAACAGCTCTTCTGCAGATTCTGCGGGGCCCCGCCCTCCAGCCTGCAAATCAGACTGAAGCAGGGGGATAGAGTCATCATCTGCAAAAAATGCGGAAGGAGCTGGAAAATCCCTTTTAAACCTTGATAAGCCGGGGCGCGGGTGGAAGGATTTATAAAAGGAGTAAATTGTGCATGACTATGATTACTGTAGCTCAGGTCCCTGCAGATATCCTCATCGGCTTGGTGGCAGAAGACCTGAAAACAAAATTTCCAATGCCGGAGTGGGCCCGCTTCGTCAAGACCGGCCCGAGCAGGGAAAGGCCCCCCATACAAAAAGACTGGTGGTGGATCCGCTCCGCCTCAATCCTGAGGCGCGTCTGCCTGGACGGCCCGGTCGGCTCCAACAGGCTCCGGACATACTACGGCGGGCGCAAGGACCGCGGGGTCAAGAGCGAGAAGACCTACAAGGCCGGCGGAAAAATAATAAGGACCATACTCCGGCAGCTGGAAAAGCAGAAACTCATCAGGTCCACGCCCAAGGGTAAAGTAATAACCCCTGAGGGCCAAAGCTATATGGACCGCTTTGCAAAAAAAGCAGGCGGGGCGGGTGCAGGAAAAAAAGGTGAAGCCCATGGCGCAACTCCCAAACCAAAATCAAAACCTGCAGCCAAATGACGAGCAGCTCCGCAGGAGCAGGATACAGGCAGAACAAAAGCAGGAGATGCTCAAGAAGCTCATACTCAGACAGGGCATGACCCCAGAAGCCCGTGAGAGGCTTGGAAGGGTGCGGACAGCCAACCCGGACCTGGCTGCACAGGCGGAGATGGTCTGCATCCAAATAATCCAGCAGGGAAAAGGGGTCGACGACAAGACCCTGAAAGTAATACTGGAGCGTCTGAGCCCCAAAAGGGAAATGAGGATCACCAGGAGATGAACAAATGGCGACAGTCAAACCAACAGGCAAAAAACTCAGGCTCATAAAGAGGGGGAAGCAGAACAGGCCTGTCCCTCTCTGGGCGGTAGCCAAGACCAACCGAAAGGTCCGCTACAACAAGTCCAGGTTCCACTGGAGGAGGAGCAAGCTCAAAGTTTGACTGCCCCGCAGGATGTGATGACATGATTGAAAGAAAAATTACCGTTCCGTTGAAAAAAGCCAGGAGGGGGTCGAAGCGCAGGTACGCCCCCAAGGCAGTGGATTACCTCAAAAAATTTATTGCAAGGCACCTGAAGGTCGAAGAAGTTGTGGTCGGGAGCGGACTCAACGAATTCATCTGGAAAAGAGGCATCACCAATCCCCCCCGCAAAGTCGAGGTGAAGGCTGCAAAAAAAACCAAAAGCGACAAGACCGCCTTTGTCGAGCTCGCCTCCATCAGCGGGGAAGCTATGGAAAGGTTCGTCCACAGAGGGGAGCCGGAAAAGCAAAAGGAAGATGCCAAGAAAACAGAGCCGAAACCTAAAAAGCAGAAAGCGAAGCTGAAGAAAACGAAGGAAAAGCCGAAAGCGAAAAAGAAAGCTGTGGCCAAATCCAAAAAGGCGGTGGCCAAGCCCAAGAAGGCAACAGCCAAACCCAAGAAGACAGCAACTAAATCCAAGAAGACAGCAACCAAACCCAAGAAAGTAGTGGCCAAACCCAAAAAGACCACAGCCAAAGCTAAAACCAAGAAAGATGCCAAGACTAAAAAATCCGCAGCCAAGGCCAAAAAACGCAAAGCATGAGTTGTTGGAATGATTAATTACCTCAGCGCTTATGGTTCGGGGCTTATAGGTTTGTTTCTGCTGAAAGCGGGCAACCGCATCTACCACCACAAGCCTTTCCGGAAGGACAAAGAGCTGAAGCTGGTTTGTGAATCGACAGGGTTTGAGAAAATCCCCGTCAAATCTACTTCATCTTTGGTCGGCTTGTTCCATGCAGGGAATTCACACGGCATAGTCCAGGCTGTCGACCCGGAATGTGAATGGGCAGACTATGTTGAGACCAGATTCACCTGCCTGGGGAATTTAATCCTGTGCAACGACAAAGGTGCATTGATTGCCCCGGTGCTCAAGGACAAAAAAAGTGAATTGGAAAAAATACTGGGCGTGCCGTGCACGGCAGGGACAATCGCAGGGCTCCAGACTGTCGGGACTCTGGGTCTGGCCAACAGCCATGGGGTGGCCGTCCATCCCAAAGCGACTGAAAAGGAAATGGACCTGCTCAAGACTGCCCTCAAAGTCGAAAAGGCGGGCCACGCCACCGTCTCCAAATCCGGCTTTGTGGGTGCATTCGCCCTTGCAGGCGACAACTCCCTGATTCTGTGCCCCCAGACCATGGCCCCCGAGATGGCGGTAGTCATGGAAATCCTCGGCGTTGAGTAGCTGGGAAACCTTTAAGTAATGGAGTTTGGTTCTATGTTTGTGGATCCCCTGTTTTCAATGGCAATTTTCAGCCTCCTGGTGCTGCTGGGCTTCCTGGCCACCGTCATATTCGAAAAGACGCGGATTTCAGATGCCCTGATTCTCATCCTGATTGGCATCCTTGCCAAGCATATGGGCTGGCTTGAAGGCGAAAGCCTGCTGCCCATAGCGGGGCTGATGGCCAGCGTTGCCCTGGCAATTATCCTCTTTGAAGCGGGCCTGAATCTTGACACCAAAAATCTTATGCAGAATCTCGGCAAGGCGCTGAGCCTCGGGACCACATCGTATTTTCTGACCAGCGCCATGGTCACACTGTCGGCGATATTCATTATGCACTGGAATCCGCTGAATGCTCTGCTCCTCGGTTTTCTGTCAGGCGGGACTTCGGCCGCCATCATCATCCCCATGGTCAGCGTGCTCAAGCTGAATGACGAAGAGACTACCATAGTCCAGATGGAGACCACACTCACCAACATATTCACGACTGTCTTCCCGCTGATGATAGTGAAGCTCATGGTGGAAAGCATGGTGAATCCGAGCAAAGCCATGACTGTTCTTATCTCATCTTTTTCCACGGGTATTGTAATGGGGGTGCTCATCGGCTTCATCTGGCTGAAGATTCTGCGCCTGATCCGCAAGAGGCCCATGTCATACATGCTCACGCTGGCCATGCTCTTCATCATGTATGCATTCACCGAATTCTCAGGAGGCAACGGCGCTCTGGCCAGCTTGATGTTCGGCATAGTGCTGGGCAACAACAAGGCCATCACACAGGTCATGAACCTGCCTTCAGTCTCGACTGCCCGCTATGCCCGCCTCCACAATGAGATTTCATTTTTGGTGCGGACTTATTTCTTCCTTTATCTCGGACTCATCCTGGTCTTCCCCAACCAGCTTATGTATTGGGTTATTGCAGGCCTGGTCGGCATCCTTTCTTTTGCCGGCAGAGGCATCACCATCCAGGTTTACCGGATGTCGAACAAATATATGCCCCTTATCAACAAAGGTCTAAGCACCGCAGTTGTTGCAGTGCTCCTGATGGAATACGGCATACCTCTGGCCTATGAAACCTTCACCATAGTCTGCATGACCATCCTCTGGACCAACATCCTGGCAGTCCCCCTCCTCTGGCTTTTTGGGAAGAAAAAAACCAAAAGGGAAAATGGAAATGGGCAAAGGCAAACCCCTGCAGAAAATGGAGGAAACAAAGGGGCGGTCCAAGGAACGGCCGGCAGGGGTTGAGTTTTTTTTGGAAAAAGCGCAATCAAAATGCTTTAAAAACTGAAAAGGTGCTGATAACTTGCAAGCCCCGTGGTGTAGTCTGGTCAAGCATACCAGGCTCTGGACCTGGTGACTCCGGTTCGAATCCGGGCGGGGCTAATTTTGAAAAACTTAGCGCGGTGCCGCAGGCACCGCACACAGTCAAATGCCGTGGCGTTCGCGGGGGTGG
>CAZJUS010000021.1:0-14037 GCA_964549355.1 Candidatus Undinarchaeota archaeon
CGATGTTTCTGTTGCGGAGGCGCACAGATACCTTCAGGCATTGTCCGCAGAAGATGACATCTCCGCACTGAAGTCGCAGATAATCGGCTTCAGCAGGGCTTCGTCAAGGCCTTCGGCCAAGCTCTCGGTGGAGTGCCTTTCCATAAAAAGCGAACCTCTCTTTTCATATCGCTTTAATGAGGGCGGGATGAAAATTGAAGTAGCCAAAGCCGGGAAGGTGCTGGTTTCCAAAGGATACTCTATTCCTGAGCTTCTTGAATACTTTTCACCCTTCATGGGTTATGCAGAGGAAATTGGAATGGCTGTTTCCAGACCCTGTTTTATTGCAGGGCTCTGCGAGTTCAAGCCCATGAAGCCCGGTAGTGGCCTGCTGATGCCCAGCACTTACTACCATGTCGTATCCCGTGGAGAAGACGGCGTCCGCGGGGCCATTTGCAGGCAGTCGGATGGCAGGACCGCCAGGAAACTTTTAGAAATTGTTAAAAGCTACCAACAATACAGTTTGTAAGGGGTTTGAATGGGGTATGATGCAAAAATTTCAGAGTACGACAAGCATCATGAGAGGTACACCCCTGACAATGAACCTTTGCTTTTTTACAGGCATAACCTTGAAAAAGACGGAGGAGAATTTATCCAGAATTCCCCTCCTGCCCGGAAAGAAACCTTGTTTGAAGAGCTTCTCCGCGAGAAAAAGTTTACTGTGGTTGAGTCTGAAGACTGACTTTTTGTCCATTCTGAAAGTAGAAAAAGATATAAGTTATGTTTGACTTGGACTTTATGTCCTCGGCAATAAGCCAGCTGAAGTCCCAATTTAAGGACCCCCGCGCTGGAGATAATTTTGTTGACCTGATTTCCAAAAAATTTCCTGTATTCTATGAAAGAAGGGTTGTGGAGAAGGAAATTCCCCAAGCACTGCAACAGGTGGCAAAAAAAGAGACCCGGAATTATGCTTTGACTGTTTCCAAAAGTTTTGAAGGGGATTACTACATTTCCGTTTCCCTGAAAGGCAAGGCACTGAAGAAGTTCCGAGACGCAGAGGACCTAAAACCGCTGGCTGAAGATGCTGTTGCCCAGGAGGTAATGAAGGACGGGCTTGCCGGCCAGTACGTGGACATGCTGAGGGCCAGAGGCCCTGAGAGGTTTGAGAAAGCAAAAACATTGCAGAAACGCCTCGAGGCGACTTTCAAAAGGACCCTGAAAAAGAGGAAAGCATACCGCGAATACACCCGCAGAAGCAAAGAATCAATGGAAGCTGTGGCTTCGTTTTCAGGCAAAGCGACTGACGATGCATGCAGACTCTTGGATGGTACATGGAGAAACGACCTCATCAACGGCAAAAAACCGCACGTTTACATTTATGGCGATTCGTCCGCGTCCGAGGATTTAGTTGATGTAATTGGGGAGCGGATCAAAGGCAAAGCAAAGCAGACCAGCCACAAAAAACCTGAAGATTATCTGAAGAAGAAGAAAGTGTTTGCAAAAGGCGCACTGCCCCTTGCTGCCGGCGCCATAGCAGTGTTTGTAGGTGCCACAGCATATCTGGCTTACCGCTACAGGTGGGCCGGCAATATGGCAGCCCAGAAGCTGGAGGAAATCCACAACCTGAACATGGTTATTGACAGCCTCCAGGACGAGATGGGGGACGCATACCAGGGCTTCGGCGGCAAGCTCCAGCTTTTCTTTGACCTTATGTTCGGCAGGAACCAGGAATTGCTGGACAGGGCCAACCAGCTTATTGCAGATTCGCAGGACAAAGTCGACCTCAACCACAACGGAGAAATCGACTACACCGACAGCAACGGGGACGGAGTGGTCGACAATGACTTGGACGGCGACGGCAATCCGGATATTGATTTAACCAATGGAGACATACTTGACGACGATGCCCCGATTAATTGGTACGCCCTCGCAAGACTCCTTGTTGAGGATCTTGACTACAGAGAAGATTGGGGGATTAATTTAGCATACGCAGACTTCAAAGAAGCCTTCGCCAACTGGAACTCCGCCCACTTCCTCATTGACGTCGCCAGCTCACTTGCAGTAGACCTCGACGGCGACGGCAAGCCCGACTACCAGATAACCAAAGACGAAGTGACAGGCGAATGGTCCATGACCGGGAGCAACGACCTCAACGGCAACGGGGTCCCCGACCTGCTTGTGACCACTGATGCCGAAGGCAATCCCGTCTACCACATAAATGACCTCACAGCACTTCCAAAATTCATATCTTTCATGGGCCAAGCCTATGACAACCTGAGTGACGCATCCCAGCAGATTTACGACAAATACCTCGAATATGTAGCGGAATACAGGGACAAAGTCGACCTCAACCACAACGGAGAAATCGACTACACCGACAGCAACGGGGACGGAGTGGTCGACAATGACTTGGACGGCGACGGCAATCCGGATATTGATTTAACCAATGGAGACATACTTGACGACGATGCCCCGATTAATTGGTACGCCCTCGCAAGACTCCTTGTTGAGGATCTTGACTACAGAGAAGATTGGGGGATTAATTTAGCATACGCAGACTTCAAAGAAGCCTTCGCCAACTACAACCAAGGCCTCGACAACCTCGAAACCTACAACAACTTCCAGGCTGCACTGACTTCAGCATACCAGCACATCCAGGACTCGCAGATGTACAAAGACATAGTCGATCAGAAAATGGCAGCCATCCAGGTCGCAAACGAAGCCATTGCAAGCTACACTGAAGAGCGGGAGGACTTCCTTGCACAGGAGAAGAACTTCCTCAAGTGGTTCACAGGCTTCAAGTATGCGACTGCAGCGGCAACTGCTGTTGGAACACTGGCTTCTGCCCTTACCAGAAAGAGCATGGCGCCCCAGTATCTGGTCTCCCAGAACCTGCTCAGTGTGGTGAGAGCAAAGTAAAAATACGCCCGTAGCTTATTTTTTATGTGGAAAGGAAAGCGGTAGCTCTTGTTTTGTTTTTTATATTCTCTCTTTGTGCAGTTTGGGGGTTGGGTTATCGAACATTTGAACCTGCGGGGTATTACAGATGTGTTGATTGTGATGCGGATGATTGTTCTAATGACCATCTTGAAGGGGATTATGATGGTTGCACTGTTATTTCCTCTTATGGTTGTGAAGGCATCAGCAGTCATAGTTACAATTGTGATACTCCTTCTACCTGCTCTTCAACTTATGAGGATGATTTAGTTTCAAAAGGAAATTTTTATTATTACTGCACAAACTACGACCAGACTTCCAACTACGTCTGGAAAACCTGCTATGAGGACACCGTTGCCGGGGACTGGTATTCCAACACTTTGGCATGCATTAGCAACACTGGAACGTTGAAGAACTGCAACGGCAATTATGGAACCGATATGTCCGTCTGCGATTCTATCACCGTCGGGACAACGACATTGTATTGTGCCGGGACAGTCTCCGACGGTTCCGTGGTCGCGGATAAATTCTCCACAAGCATCCCTGGTTCCGGCTCCTATGCAAAAATGAATCCGGATGGAACATCATACGGATGCTGTGCAGACACCCAGTGCTGGACAGGCTCGGCCTGCGTCTCAACAGGAAAATACTATTGGGATTCTGCAGGCCAGGGGCTGAGCAAATGCGGAGGCTCCCCTGCCGGCTGGAGTTCTTATTCCGGCTCCTTCTGCGGCGATTCGGTTTCCAGTTCAATCATTGTCAATTACAACGATGACTTGTACTGGGATGGAGAAGGATGGACAGAAAGCCCCGACGGCGACAAATGCACAGGCCTCTGTTCCGGAACATGGCTGAATCTTGATGGCGTTTCCTCCACCTTTAAGGATAACTGTTGTGGTGATGATGAGGGCGAGGATTTTGCCCTTGGAGGCCAGCAATACCTATGCTACAACGGAGTCGCCAAAGAATGCGGAACGGAGCCGTGCGGAAGGTCATTTGGTATTTCAGAAACCACTTACTACTGCAACACCAACAACAACCAATGGACGCAAGACGACTGGTTTAGTATAAATGGTGACGATTCAACATCCGCATGCTGTGATGATGCCGATGATTGTGTTTCATCTTCAATTTGTTATAATAACAGATACACTCTTGGCACTCAACAATGCGTCGGAGGCGTGTGGAAAAAAGTGAACGGGCAGGCATGCAGTTCGGGCGACGAGTGCGCGTCCGGGCGTTGCATTGCGGACTATTTGGATGGGAGTCAGTATTGCACGTCTGACAGCAGTTGCCCCCATATGGAAGAAGATGTTGTATTTTATTCTCTGGATACTCATAAATGTAAAGACACGTCGACGCAGGTAACTTGTGGATCAGATGGATGGACTGAGAGCTCCTGTTCATCCACAATCCAATCAGATACTGATGGCGGCGACTTTCCTTTGGTTGCGGGCAAGCTGGTTTCTCCAGGCAGTTGCAACAGCGATAGCGGAACCTGTGAAAGCGATTATGATGTCCCTGATACTTGTTCTGAGACTGGAGAATTGACTGAACAAACTTTAAGTGGGTCGAAACAGTATTCCTGTTCAGATTGGACAGGCTGCTGGAAAACCTACTACAACACCAGTTCCTGTGAAGAAACAAACGGGCTTGGTTATTGCTATGTTGTCCAGAGGGATCTGGATACTGATACTAAATATTGTAGTGAGTGCGGATTCAATGTATATGGCAGTATTTGCTGTGGCGACGATTCAGGGGAAAGATACGTCCAGAGTGATTTGGACGGTTCCTTTGCATGCTGTTTCTCCAGTGATTGCTGTGTAATAAATTCGGCAACTGAAACTCAAAGCGATATTGTTGATTATGAGGGTAAAAGGTATACCTGCGATGGAGCTAAATGGCTTTTTGAATGCAATCTTGAAAAGACGGCCTGTTCATACGACAGCGACTGCTGCCAAGGGTCCTGTTCGCTTTCGTATGGAGGTTCAAAGGCATGTTGTCCGGGTGCGGAATGCTGGACCGGGGATTACTGTGTCCCTGAGAGCACAAAAGTATCCAATGACCGGTATCTCTGCAATGCTTCCCAGTGGGCGGACGCTTCCGCGGGAAACTGCCAGAGGATTCCGCTGACTTATACCTATTACTCTCTCTCCGGTGCGTGGGTTTATGCCACCCAAGCCTATGCTACATGCTCTGATGCATGCACCGACCTTGGCGGTGCATGGAAAGACGGCGAAGTCATCAGCGGTTCTAGATGCTGTGTCTCCGATTCCAAAGAGTCGCTGCTCCAGCTGACAGGGGACCAATCACTCTGCGACGGCTCTTTGTGGATTGATGCGTCTTCCCCCGGGGACGACCCCCGGGCGGTCTACGGCAGGTACATTTCCGACGGCTCCGAATGGCATAAATGCACAACAGAAGGCGATGAAATTTCGGTTGGCGGTGTGGATTATGTGTGCGAAAGCGGCGCCTGGCAGAATATGGTGTGCGAAGGCCAGGGCGATGAGTTTAAGACCACATGCAAAACATGTAACGGCACGTGGCTTGGCCTGGGCGGGAGCGAAAACTGCTGTGGCAACAATGTGATGGACGAGTTCCTGATATCCGGAAGCGGGGACGCCCAACTCTGTTTCGGCTCCCAGGGGGTTTTGGAATGCACTTCAACCACCACATGCGATGCTGTGAGCTTTTCGGATGGGACAACCTATTACTGTTTTGGAAACAAGTGGAGTAAAAATAGTAATTTCGGCGGGAGTGTGTACAAGGAATACGGAGGCACCGGAGGCTGCTGCGGAGCGGGCCAATGCTGGGACGGCACCGCATGTGTCGATGAAGGCAGCTACGGCGACAGGCTCTGCGTCGGCGGCTCCTGGATAGCCTGCAATGAGTCTACTCTCTGCAGTTCCCTGACGGCTTCCTTTGGGACTTATTACTGCACCGACACCGGCTGGGACGAATCCGAGGAACTTTTGTGCGGCATCCAGACAGGAGTCTGCCAGGACGGCGCCTGCAGGAAATGCGGGACCGATTTTGAGGTGGGGGATGTGGTCGAAGGCTACCTTTGTTCTTCAGCCGGCATCTTCACTACGGGATGCGTAGGTGATGTTGACTGCACTGCAGGGACTGAATGCCAGAAAGGCATCTGCTCGAACGGCCAGTGCGTCTATGAGAGCCTGCCCTGCGGGGCCACCTGCTCGGCAGGCATCTGCGATGGTGCCGGCGCCTGCTCGCCGAAACTCGGTGCGGGTGCAGGATGTGCCTGCAATGAGCTTTGCGATGAAGGCCTGTTCTGCGGTGAGGGGTTGTGCAGAATGTCCGACACCTGCGGGGACGGCGTCTGCCAGGCCGGCGAATGCTCCGCATGCCCGCAGGACTGCACCCTGGAGCAGTGCCTGGACGACGGCACATGCAACACCCTGATAGGAGAGAACTGCAGGAACAGCGCCGACTGCTCCTGCTACAGTGCATCGTGCGACCCCGGCAACCCAAAAGCAGACTCAAGGGGGTGCTTCGCCAATATCTGCGGGAACGGGGTGTGCGAGCCCGGCGAGTGCTCGAACTGTGTTTCGGACTGCACCAAGGAAGACTGCAGGGGCAACGGCGAGTGCGACCTTATCATGGGCGAGACTTGTGCGGACAACCCGGACGAATGCTTCTGCAACCTTTCAGTCGCTGATGTGAGCTATGTCGATATGGAAATCGGGCAGTACGGAACTGTAACTTTGACTTTGGAGAACACCGGCAATGTGCCGATGGTGGTTGATTTGGATTTGGTTGCGCCCGGCATTGAGACTGTCCTGATGGGGAGCAGGCACAAGCAGATAAACCCGGGGGATACCAAGGATATAGAGATAAAGGCGAAGGCCCTCAGCAAAGGGAGCTACAGCATCAATGTCTTTGCGACCGGCAGCCAGGTGCAGGACCTCAATGTGGGCGAAGTTGCCATCCAGGTTGCGTCTTCGAATTTCCTGGCCGACATGTACAACTCATTCAAAGGGACCAAGCTTTACAGCACCGTCTTCGAGCCGTTTGAATTCATATTTGGTGTCGCAGGGATATTAGGCACGATGTTCGGTGTCTGGAGATACGTGGCTTCCAAAGTCAGCAATCCAAGTCCTTATGTAGGATACAGGAGGCCGTATACTGGAAGCAACTATTACAGGGGCTACTACTACCGCCAGGGCGGGCAGTTCCGGGGCTACTACCGGCAGTTCAAGTGATTATGCCCTGCCCGTCAGCGCCCTCCAGTTGCTTTCGTATTCTTTGAATTTTCGGTCGAAGACTTCCTTGGGCGTGGGGCTGATGCCGAGCTCCTCCATCTTCCGGCCCAGCAGCTCCAGGCTGGCCTGCTTCTCCTCCGCAGGGCAGAGCTTTTCGAGCTCGATTATATGGCCGTATCCCCTTGTGAAGTCCAGGCATACTGTGATGCCTTCCCACAAAAACATATTCCTCTGCCGGAACCATTTGATTTTCACCTTGTGCCCCAGAGCTTCAAAGATTTTCTGGAGTTTGGGGAAATCATCCCTGTCCACCACTACCTCCACTTCCTCCCGGGCGTCTTCGTGCATCCTCCCGCCCTTCATCCAGATTTTTGAGAACCCTCTGCTCTGCTGTATCCGGACATCCGCCGGGCCGTCGAAGTAGTGGGTCTCCTGCTCGTCCTCGCGGACCAGCTTGGCGTTGGCCCTGAAAAATTCGAGCAGGCGCCGAAATTCAGCTTCCGAGACAAAGCTTCGGACTTCGGCTTCTACAACTTCAGCCATTCCCTGCTTTGGTTTGCCAGTTTTTAAAAACCACGAGAGCGGTAGAGTCGTGCCAGGATGGCTGAGCGGTTCAAACTTTTTAAAAAAGTTTGATCAAAACTTAGCGTGCTGCCGAAGGCAGCACCCGTATCCAAATTCGCAAATTTGGGCCAGGATGGCTGAGCGGTTAAGGCGCCCGCCTCGAAAGCGGGTCCCTCTGGGATCAGGGGTTCGAATCCCCTTCCTGGCGCAACCTTTTTGGAAAAAAGGTTGAGGTTGCGCATAAATATGTGGAATGCAGAGAAGTTTTATGAGTGATTTCGTCACTGCAATTGTGAATACGCCGTATCTGATTGTGCCTGTCTTCCTCTGGCTCTGGCAGGTGGCCAAATTCCCCCGCATGGATGCCAACAAAATCGGCGTCGGGGTGCTGATGACCTTGTCGGGGCTGTTCATGAACGGACTGGCCAACGCCTTTGCCCCTTACACGGCGGACAGCTGGGGCGTCTTGTTCACAGGCCTCTTCAGCTTCCTTGCAATTATCTTGGATGTGCTGGGGCTGGTGGTAATCGGCGTGTTTCTGTTGGTTGAAGCTGTCAATCTCTGGAGATTCTGAGCCGGCAGGCAAGAAGGCTTAAATCTCTGCAGGGGTGGAGCTCCCATGCACAAGCCCATCGGCATTTCTGCTTACCTCAAGAACATCTCCATCAGCAGAACTGAGGAAAAGAGGCTGGAAGAAATCAGCGGGATTCTTCAGGATTCCAGCATAATAATAACCGGCGGGAAGGGCAGGTCGGGGTTCGCCTCCCAAATCGGGGCGAGGATGCTGAAGACCCACAAGACCAACGCTTTTTTCTACAGCGATGTCGGGCTCCCCCTTAAACAGTCCCTCGCGAAAACCAGGACAGTCGCCCTGCTGACATCCAGCAGCGGGACTACAGAGGAGATGGTACGCCTCGCCGAAGAGCTCAAGCGGCTGGGCTCCACCATCATCAGCTTCACATCGTACGTCACAGCCCCTTTGGCCAAGCTGTCAGATATAGTCGTCCCCCTGCCACGCAGGGCGAAAAGTGAAGGCGGGACTTATTTCGAACGGCAGGTCGTGACTACGGAAGAGCCGACGATGGGCGACCTCCCTGAAGAAAGGTCGCTTTTCCTTTTCTACCTCCTGGCCAAAATGATAAGGGGGATGAAAGCGGAGCCGAAGCAGGAAATAGATGCTTTCAAGAAGTGGTTCACAAAAAACACGGACAGCATCGCTGAATTCAAAAATTGGGTGAAAGCCTACTGGAACAGCGGGATTATGTTTGTGAGCCGGGGCACCAGCAATTCAGTCTCGGGCATGGTGGCGAACAGGGCGACCCACTACCACATGAACTGCAGGCTGGCCACCAGCCCGACTTCCACACCCCTTGACCATCATGAACTCGCCCTCATCATTTCAGGGTCGGCGGATACCGCCTACGGGCGCATGGTAGACAAAATCCACCGCAGGATGCAGATAAGGCTGAGCAAATCAAAGAAATCATCACCCGCAATAGTTGCAGTGACCGGCAAGAGTGCCGGCTGGCTCAAGGAATGCGACGCCCGCTTGATTCTTGGGGGTGCGGACCCGGACGGCCGGATGCTCCACACGGAGAGGCCTCCGCAGGCCTTCTACTTCAGGGCCCCCATCGTGCTCAATATGGTCCTGCGGAGCATTGCAGCCGAGAAGGGGCTGACTGAAAAGTTCGCCGAGCTGAGGCACATCAACCTTTAGCAACATCGGCGGTTTGATAACGCATTTAAGCCAGGGGATGCCAATTAAACTGCTGGGCCAGTAGCCTAGTTTGGAAGGGCGACAGCCTTCTAAGCTGTAAGTCGCGGGTTCAAATCCCGCCTGGCCCGCGAGCTTTTAGAAAAAGCCCGACCAAAACATACTGTCGAGCGAGTGGAGCGAGCGAAGACAGTATAAAGCGTGAACCGATTTCGGTTCTTCCCGCCTGGCCCGCGAGCTTTTAGAAAAAGCCCGACGAACTTTTTGGAAAAGTTTCATCAAAACAGATGCTGCTTCGCCTATCGGCTCAGCAGTATGCAAGCCCGACCAAAACAGGGGCCCGCCGGTCCAAAGCTATACACCGCAAAACACATAATTAAGGCTGGAGCTTCTATCTTTTGTGGGGCGTTCGACTGTACACTACATGCTTCCGGTCTATCTCATGTTCTTCACTTTTTTCTCCACTATGGTCGGCCTGAAAATTACACAGGTCTTCACTTCCCCGGAGATGTTTATTGACAGCGCTGCTCAGAACGCCGCCAAGACCATTGAGAATGTCTGCGCCGACGTCTTTGTCCAGAGGGATATCCCCGCCCCCCCTATGAGAAGTTTGTATCAGATTTCAAGGTGCGATGCAGTTGCAGCCCGGGCCACAATATCAGGGATTTGGATGGCTGCGGATTTTGCGGGAATGTTGACGGGGATTGGAGATTTGTTTAAAAATTTCAATCCAAAGGAAATAGAAGAGACAATAAAATCTGCAGAAAAAGTGACCAAAGAGCTTGAAAATGTAAAGGACATTGGATCTTTGACCGATGCCACCGAGGATGTAATCAAACATTCTGAAGACGCTGTCCAGGACGTTCGAGAAATCACCAAAGAAGCAAAAAAAATTGGAAATCTTGATGAAGTGGGCCACATTGAAAAGGAGCTTGATAAAATTGAAGAGCTCACTGAAACCATGAAGGGGGTAAAGAAGGAATTGTCGGAAGTGGAAACAGAGCTTAAACATGTGGGGACTGAGTTCAACCCCGACGGCGAATATGCGACCTATGAAGAGTGGCTTGATGCCAAAAATTCTCTGGAAGCAAAAAGAGCAGGATTGGAGGATGAATTGAGCGATGTTACGGCCAGATTTACCCAAAGCTGGAATAATGTTGATGTTCTGTTGGGGACGGTCCAAGAAAGTGCAGGGAACATCATCAAACTGGCGAAAGACGGCAAGCTGGCCCAGATTGCAAAGGAAACAGGCAAACAGCGTTTCCTATATCTCAGCAAATCTGGAGTCTTGGTAAATACTGGAAAAAAGGCCCAGGGGGTATGGGCGCGGTCGCAATTGCTTTTCATCAAAAATGTAAACATAATGCCTGTTCTCCAGTTCGCCCTTCCCGGCCTGGAAGACCTGAGCATGGTGATTGATGTCCTGAAAAGCGCACATGTTGGAATTCCAATATACCCCAGCGTTGCAATGGCCCTCAACATTACAGACTTTGAAGGCTTCAACGACACTGCCAAGCTGGCTATCAACATGAGCATCAAGTACAACGATGCCTGCTATGAAAACAAAACAGACCTGATGAATTCCCTGAGAGGCCTGGGGTTCTACAATACCCTCAACACTGTGAACGGCCTGGACTGCGAAGACATTTTTCCGATCCGGAGCGGAGAATTTGTTTCGAAGGCTCTGGCATACAGCGCGCTTGTTGATTTTGAAGACGCACTGGACGCTTACAGGGATTCGAAAAGGTTCCCGGAGCAGACCATTGAGACTTTCATCCGCAGGACCAAGGCCCTCCAAACAACTGCACTCAACAGGTCGATAAGTTTTGGGGAGATTGCGGAAGAGGTCGGGGGCTGGGGCGAGCCTGAGATAACTGCAGGCCTGGCGGCCTTCATGGAGGACTTGGACAAAAAAGACAAGGAGTTTGAAAGCCTTGCCGGGGAATGGGAGCAGCTCCAGCACAGCATTGCAGATTATATGGTCCGCAGCAGGGAGTGCAGGACCATCACGCTCACCAACAACGACCCGGAATCGGCAAGTGAAATGAATGAAATTGCAATCTCGAACTGCGGTATTGTTCTGGATTGCTACCTGCAGGACAAATGTGTTGTGGGCCTTCCTGTTGTAAAATCAGACCCTTGGATTCCGTATCTGCCTGTGGCAGTCATCGATGCCGAGGACGTGGGCGACTTGGGCAGGCTGTTCGGCTTCAGCTATGGATCCGATACAAAGACGGTTTCGCCAGGATTCATGAATCTCTGCTCAGGGAACAAAAAAGTGATGGTGTGTGCGGTGACAGGCCCTTTCAAGAGCTGCAAGGTGGTCCACTGCGGGCGAAAGATAGACATAGACTGGAACTTCAATCCAATCATAACGGTGGTGTCTGAGGAAGATGCAAGGGGCAACCCAGTGGTCAGAATCAGCGGCAACTTCCTTGAATGGTGATCCTTTCACTTTTCATTCTTCCGAATGCTTGTGAGCTTCTGCTTCAATTCATCCGACATCATGTCAGGAGTCCAGGCAGGTTCAAACACCACTTCAATGTCCGGCTCGAAGCCTGCCTCCTTCACTTTCTGCTCCACATCCCCGACAATCAGGGAGCTGAGGGGGCACATGGGGGTTGACAAGGTCATCTTGACATGGGCCTTCCTGCCGTCGGCTCCGCCTACCTTGGCTTCATAGATGAAACCCAAATCCACTATACTGACCCCCAGCTCAGGGTCTACAACTTTCTTGAGTGCTTCCATTAATTTTTCATTTGCCATTTTCATCACTTGTTTCAGTCCTTGTGCGGCCGCCGGGATTCCGAGCTTGACGAAGCTCGACCACGGCGCCTGCTTCGCCCGCTTCGCGGCTCAGCAGGCAGAGCGTATTTTTTCTGGCTGTCCGGAGTGCGACCGCCGGGATTCGAACCCGGGTCGCAAGCTTGGGAAGCTCAAATGCTAACCACTACACCACGGTCGCACAGCCTTTGCGAAGCGAACGCCACGGCGTTCGATCGCGGTAGCCGTCACTCGTTCCGCAGGACTTGTGACGGCCAGATAGTTTTGGTCGGGCTTTTTTTAAAAGCTCGGTTATTTGAATCTCGCCCAGAGGTCTTCGGCCTTGTGTTTCCTCTCTGGAATTTCCTCGTGCCAAACCCGGACGCCGATTTTTTCCTCCAGCGTCGGATACTGCGTTTCATAGAATATGCCGACAGGGATGCGCGCATTGTCCTCCTTGGTGTAATTCCAGCTTCTGGCCGTCCTGACTGCATTCTCCAGATCCATCGGCTCGATGCGGTACATCCTGTCCTTCAGGAACTCCCGGACATCATGGAAGGTTATGCAGGGCTGGATGATTTCGACCACCGAGGCCCCTCTGTGCTTGATGGCCTTCTTGAGGGTCTCCGACAAATTGGGCAGGTCGAGCGCGTATTCCCTGGCCACAAAGCTTGCCCCCGACTCCAAGGCGAGGGTGATTGGGTTTATCGGCCGGAAAGGGCTGCCGTGCGGAGTGCTCTTGCCCACAAATCCCGGCTCGGAAGTCGGCGTGGCCTGCCCCGTGGTCAGGGCAAAAAGCTGGTTGTCGTGGATGACATAGGTTGCATCCAGATTGTACCTGCAGAAGTGAATGAAGTGAGACATGCCCTCCGCGAATGCATCGCCGTCCCCCGAAAAGCCAATAACTTTCAGGTTCGGGTTGGCCAGCTTGATTCCAGCCATCACAGGAGGGACCCTGCCGTGCAGGCCGTAAAAACCATTCAAATTCAGATAATCATAAATCTTTGCGTGGCACCCAATCCCTGCAACAGTTGTGAATTGCTCTTTTGTGAACGAACCTTCATTCACTAAATCTGTGATTGCTTTTTTTACGCCGGCCATCACCATGAAATTAGTGCATCCGGGGCACCATGTATTCGGAACAGTCGTGTTTAAATCATTCACATTCATTTTATCACCCTCCTCATTTTGTTCACAATTTCATGCGAGGTAAACGGACGTGCATCATACTTCACTATTTTATGGTCCGCTGTAATTCCTGTGAATTCCCGGAGCATGCCTGCGATTGCGCAGGTTGCCGAGTTTTCAACTGCGGTTATGCTTCGGGAGCCCTTCAGGGCTTCTTCAACCTGCCTGGCGGGGAAGGGGCGGAGGTATGAAATTTGCACGAATTTAACGTTTTTCAGCCGTTTCAAAGCGTCCATTATGGCGCCTTTGGTCGAGCCCCAGGAGACAATGGTGTGCCTGCCCGAGCCGTGGACGGTGACCGGCTCCAGCTTGGCTACCGCTTTCTCGAGGGTCTTTGCCTTGCGGAGCCGTTTGCCCACCATCTTGATTATGCTGGGTTCGTCCTCGACAGTCAGGCCGTGTTCATCATGTTCATAGCTGGTTGCCCGGACGACCCCTTTCTTTCCCGGGGCGGCTCTTGGGCTCGCGCCGTCCTTGGTGACTGCATAATTTTTGAAATCTTCGCCGGCTTCAACCAGCATTCTTTCATTGTTCACTCTCAGCTGGGGAAGTGAATCGTGGGTGTAGTTGCTTTCGGCCAAATGTTTGTCGCCTATCAGCAGGCCGAGCACCCTGAATCTGCTGGCAAGGTAGAACGCCTCCACTGTCCTTTCAAAGGCTTCCCTGGCG
>CAZJUS010000022.1:0-13836 GCA_964549355.1 Candidatus Undinarchaeota archaeon
CTTTGACCGCATCAAGGCTTGTCTTGGCCGCGCCCGTGGTAATGGTAATCTGGCCGAGGAAGACCGAAACCAGCGCCAGGCCCAGGATGGCCAAAAGGAAGCTCTGCCCCACTGTAATGCCTACGAAGCTGCCGACGGCCACTATGACATTGGAAAGGGCGCCCGTCATGATGGTTATGAGCGCTCCAAACGAAGCAATCAAATTGCGGGTTGCGGTCCGGAAAAAGGCGAAGCTCAGCAAATCCTTCAGTATGTTAAAGACTATAAAAAACGGCAGGATGCCGTATATCAGCAGGCACTGCCAGGAAGGCATGCGCTGGGTTATGAGCTGGACGGCCACTTTGTTGTCCCCTCCAAGGGTGTCTTCAATGTCATTGTCCTGCTGGTAGTCGGACAGATAGCCAAAAAATCGGTCCTGCGTAAACTCCATCCGTTCGCCGGGGCCGGCGCCCCAAGAGACATTTATCATTCCGGTCTGCTCATTGATTTGGATATTGTATTCATCATTGTCGCATTCATCATTGGCAAAATCGACAGGCATGGCACTGTTTTGTTTTTTCATTGCATACTCGGTCGGGTCGCACAGCGGATGCTCGCCCATAATCCTGAGCTCCCCCGCAGAGAATATGTTCATGGCATACGGGTTGATGAAGGGGCAGTAGGTCGCACCGGCACCAAACATGCCGCTCAGGCTTGAACGGAGGCCGATGAATGCTTTTCCAAAGGTTGAAGTCGGCGAGAAGCTGGCCATTATGAGCAACAGCATGACCACGCCAACGAAAATCCAGATGTTGTCACTAATACCGCGGCGCATAGTATGAGAAGCCCCTACAGGATTATATGCGTTGCTGATGGAGCATTTCTATGACTGCCCGCCCTTCTTCTTCCTGAAGACATCAAAGAACACTTTCGCAGTCTGCTCCTGGACCACGGCCTCCGCAACCTGCTGGGCTTCCTCCGTAGCTTTTGCAGCTGCGCCCGCACTGATGCCGAGCCAGGAAAGCAGCATGGAGATTATGGACATGAAAATAACCACCGACAGGAATGTGCCGGCCACCGACAGGTTGGCTATCCGGGCAATCTGCCACACAAACCCGGAAAACACGCCGGTCTGGATGGCTATGAGGGACGCGAAAATGGAAATCAGCTGTTTGGTGGTCCTGGACAGCAGGGTGAAGCTGAGGATGTCGCGGAGGAAAAAGTAGAGCACCAGGAAGGGCAGGAGTCCGAAGGTGGTGAAGCACACCCAGACGGGGATTTTGTTGTTGAATTTCAGGAAGGGTGCGCCGTCCTGGACTGAAGCGGAGTTGAGCAAATTCGAGAATCTGTCGATGCCGTCGGCGAAGCCCCCGCCCCCGGTTATGGCCCCTGTCTTGTCTTCAATGCCCTGGAACTGCGCCAGATAGTTTATGTCGCCTTCCCCGGTAGTCTCAAGCTCGATATACCTCAACGAATCCAGCTCCGTCTGGGAGAAATCGAGCACGCCGGCAACCAACTCAAACATGGGGTCGCCTGCAGCGAGCTTCATAGTGCCCCCTGACGAAAAGAAGCGGGAGAGATGCGGGTTGGCATAGGCGCACCAAACCTGGTCTGTTATGCGGAGCCTCTCAATCAGCGGGCCTGCCAGAGGAAGCCCTTTTATCCACTCGCCGGCAAAGCTCACATTGGATTTCAGGCCTTCATCAACTTCGCCGGTGGCATGGGGGGATGTGATGCGGTAGGCTGCAAGCACAAGGATCAAAGCAAGCACGGCAATCTGGCCGGCTATGCTGCGGATGCTCATACCCATCACAAACGATAATAAACAGTATCTATATATTGTTAGTGATGGACCTCAGAAAGGATTTTATTGAGATATCCTTCAAATTCATGATTATTCTAGGCATCCTGGGTGCGATGGCGAGCCTGTGGATTTTGACATTCTCAGGCCTCCCTGCAGGAGTCGGGCTGCTCGTCCTGGGGATTTCTGCCGCGTTCATTATCGTCCCGGTCATGCTCCACAACAGGCTGAAAAACAGAGAGAGTGGCAAACAGATTGACATTGGAAACATGATGGGAACCCGGTTCCTGAACATTTTCATGATAGTGGTGCTGATTGTAGTGGTGGCGGTGTCGTTCATTGCGCCTTTTTTTGTGGCCCTGACGCAAAGCGGGGAGCTTGTAGGGTCCCAGATAAACATGACCTTCTTCCGGGAGACCACACGGGACAGCATAGTCATGTGGTTCCTGCCCGCAGTGTCCGCACCTGAAGGCCCTGTGATTTCAGTGAATATCGTGGGGGCGCCGGTAAAGCTGCTGACAGTCGCATTATGGAATATACTGGGCTTTCCAACTACCGATATTGGAGGGGCGGCAATCCCCTTCGGCTCAATGGCCCTGGGCCTGGCATTCGCAGTGGTGCTCATTTTCGTTGTCCTGCAGCCGATGGCGGCCTACAGCGGCATAACCTGGTCCGAAGTTGAAAAGGCGGGGAAGGACAAGCAGATATGGAAATTCCTAGGCTCCCTGGGCTTCGGCAAAAAGGTCGACAGGTGGATGTCCGGAGCCTTCGACTATCAAAGCCTCAAAATCACCAGCGCTGCAACAGTGTGGCGCAGTTTCATAAACTACTTCGCCAAAATGAAGGAGGTCTCGCGAAAGCTGGAAGACCTGATTGTGAAGGCAGCCAGGGAGGGCAAGGGGCTGACGAAAGCCGAGGAGGAAGAAGCCACTACTTTGGTCTCCGAATACAGGCAGCTGCAGAAGGACATCGACAACAACTACAGCAAATCAATGCTATACACTATGCTGGACTACATCCTGTGGGGGTGGAAAATCCTGCTGGTTGCTTTGCTTTCCTTCCTCCTTGACGTGATAATCTGGTTCTCCACAGTCAAAATTGGGGGCGGCACCGGCTCGATTTATGCCAGCATCCTGCCTTCGCTGGCCGTCACTGCCGTCTGGCTGTGGAGGAGCTTCCAGCTCCTGGGCAGGAGGCTTGTGCCCTTCGTAATGTCCATGACTCCCCCCATTGTGCAGATGGTATACTTTACATTGTTCTTCCCAGAAGAATCCAGCCTGACTTCACTGGGCATCCTGGGCTTCGGCATCTTTGGGACTCTGTTCGTCTCGATGGCATTGGCGATGGGCCTGCCGGATGTAAGCATCCTCTGGATTATACTCGCACTCATCATCCTGCTGTTCGCATTCCTGACCCTTACCCGTTTCTTCAAGGACGGGGTCGGGAACGCCATCGCCTTCTTCCTGCTGGCGCGGATTTTTTCATCAATGCTGGACCCTGCAGTCACATCAACCCTCCCCATGAAGCCCCTGTCGTTTGCGATTTGGATCAGCCTGCTGCTGACGCTCTTTGTGGCGTTCTTTGACCTCCTTGTCCATCTGTATGTGGCCATGTCGTTTATGGTCAGCAAGTGGCTGGCCGACAGGTTTGAAGCTTTTGGGGAGATTGCAGGAGATTTTGAAGAAGCCCTGGAAGAGATAATGAAGCATGAGGGGGGCGACGCTGCAAGCTCCGAGAAGATAAAGGAGAAGCTGGTCGAACATGCCAAACTGCTGAAAGAAAAAGCCAACGAAATAGAAGGGGTGTCTGAAAATATAAAGCAGAATCTGCTTGACATCACACTCAGGGATGTTAAGGAACACCTCCGTGTGCCGAAGAGGGTCGCGGAGAGAATACTGTCCGGAGGCCAGATGGGCAAAATCGAATCGATGCTGGAGAATAAAATTTATGCCGTCAAGAAACTCAAGGAAGACACTAATTACAGGATTGTCCAGAAAGACGGAAAGTACTATGTTGTGGAAGTGAACAAAGGAGCATTCGGAGGGATTGCAGCAATAGGCAACTCAATTGCGGATGCGCTCAAGAAAATCGGGGGCGGACTGGGGGGCCTCAGCTTGACGGGTGGAGAAATAGATGCGAAAAATACAATGGATTCCAACCTTGAAGAAAAACTGATGGATGATTTGAAAAGAAAAGCAAACGGCTTGGGCCTGAAAAAAATTCATGAGGTAGGTGATGCAATCCTCAGCATCAGCAGGGACGGGGACTTCCTGCGCATGGACAGGGTAGTCAAAGACGGCAGGGAAATAAAGCCCGCCAGGTTCCGCGACCGGCAGGGGCGCACTGTTGATGTTGAAGGGGATGTAGAAAAAGCACTTTCCTTTATGAAAACTTTCAAACAAAAGCTGACTGTAAAATGGGGGAAGGGCAAAAAGAAAAGAAGCAAGGAAATCGATTTCAGCAAAGACAACGCCATGGAGCTTTTGAAAAAAACCATCAAGAAAGGAACTGCTGAGTTGTGGGACAGTAATGGTAATCGGAAGGGAAACATTAAAATTTCAAAGGATGGCGTGGAATTAAGTGATGCAAGCACCAATGAAACTTTTACCTTCCGCGGAAAGACGCTCGCGCCCCTGGTGAAGCACGCGGAAAATATAACGAAAAACCTCTCAAGGGGTTTCATAGACTTATCCACAAGCAAGGAGCAAATGCGTGCAATCCGGCACCTGCTGGACCATGGAAGGACAGTTACATTGGAAAAGGGGGAACGGACAGTAGTGCTGGAGAAAGAAGGCGACAGGATAAAGATGGCCACTCTTGACGGAAACAAATGGGCCGACGAAAAATACGTGGGGAGTGTTACTGAAGCCGTAGTAACAGCGGGGAAAGCAAGTGGAGGAACGGACCCAATTAGCGTGGATATAAGTGAACCCCCCACAAGACCTCTGGAAATCACGGAAAGCACGAGTCTTGACGCCATTGAAGCCGGGATGAAAAGGACAGGAAGTGTTGCTGATGGGTCAAACTCCGCCACATTATTTAAACGAAATGAACTCCTGCAATACCCCGTAAATGCAACAGGACTGGATAAAGAAATAGAAGAGGCCCTCAAAAAAATTGATACCCGAGGAGCAGTAAGCAAGGATGTTGAAAAAATACTAAAGGACGGTGGCACTGTCGCAACTCTTGAAACACCCGACAAAAAAGAGCATATTTTTGTTAAAGATAAGGACGGCAGAGTTGTCAGAAAGCTTACCTTGGATGTTGATAGCGAAACATTGCTCGTCTCACGCAACAACATCACTGAAGACGGGCAGGACCATTGGGAGCACGAGGCGCTGAAAAGCGTGGAAGTAGGGGGGCACGCTGTGCCGTTCTCTGCGAAATCAGAAAATCCGAAGAGCGCCTATGGAGAGCTGAGCAAGAGAATTGAAAAGGTGCTGAAGTCGCCCCAAGGGCAGGAACCTACCACTGCAACAAAACTCAAAGAAGCATTGCTGAGTGTGAGGGCCGCTGAAGAAAGGGCCGCCAAACCGAGCAGGGCGGTGAAAGGGATTATCAAGTCAATCGGCAGGTATACAACCATTACGACCAACCCTGAAAATAAAAGTCAGCTCGTGGAAATCGACGATCCTTTCTACGGCAAAAGAACTGCTGAAATTAGGAAGGTGGGAAATGCATTCTTCTACAAGGAAGGGGGCAGGTGGCGCAGATACGGAAATCCTAACGAAGTGAAGAATGCAATCAAATCAGTCATCAGAGATGCTGAAAAAAATTCAGATGAGCTGGATGCGCATACGCACAAATATTCTTCAGGAAAGGATATACCCTCCGATGAACCGGTTGGGGACAATGTGTATAAAAGACTGGAAGAAAACCCCCGCCTGCGCCTTGCCATAAAAGGCGTGGGGGCTGACGACAAGCTGTGGATTTGGAAAGTGGGCGACAAGATTTATGTCAGGGACCAGAAAAACAATGTCCGCAGATATGACCCGGGAGAAGCAGAGGATTTCAAGAGGCACATAGACAAGTTTGCAAGAATTTCCGGAAAAGGGGGAGTGGACCTCTTTGCAAGAAAAAGAATTAAAGAAGTTGAAAAAGAAAGTTTTAAGAGGGATATAGAACTTGCAGAGCAAACTGAAGCTGTGGACAAAAAAGCGGACGTCGCAACAGATTTGGCTGTGGAAGCGCATGGGCTGGCAGCTGACGCGGCGGCGACCGCCGATGAGTCACTCCAAGTATCAAAGGACACCAAAGAACACGTTGGAGTTTTAGGGAAAAGGGTTGATGACAATGCAGAAGCCATCACGACCACCAACAAAAAATTGGATAAGGAAAGAATCATCAGGCATCATCAGGTGAGTGAAGAAGCACAAAAACGCAAACAGCAGATTAAGAAAGTTGAAAAGAAAATTGGTAAAGAAGCGCAGGAAAGAAAAGAACATATCGGAAAAGTCCGAAAAGAAATGATAGGACGCGACGAGGCAACCCTGCAAAAATCAAAAAGTTTTACCAACAAGGTTGCAGGCGAATTGTTCAGGAATCAGGAAGAGCTTGCGAATGCTGTTGAAGAACAGGGCTGGATTATTGATGAGTATGGCGAAATTTTAGATGCTCACGGCAATCGGATAGGCAGGGTTGAACAGCAGGCAGACAAAAATTGGAAGGCTATTCTGGAGGAGAAAGAAACCAGGCACAGGCAGATAACTGAAGAACAGCAAACCCGCAAACGGCAGATTGAGGCTGCTCGCAATGAAATTAAAAAGGTCGAAGAGCGTAGCATCGCCCATACTGATCAGGAAGTCGGCAAAGTATCCAAGGGCCAAGAAAACATTAAAAAGGCTGTCAATGAACTGGGGGGGATTGTTGATGAACACGACAATATCTTAGATGCTCACGGAAAACAGATAGTCAGTGTTGAACAGAAGACAGACAAAAATCGGGAAGCGATCGAGGCTGAACGTGCCAGAGCAATGGGAGAGGAAAAAAGAATTGAAGGAAAAACGGATGCTGCTCAAAACACTGCCGATCAGGCTCTGCAAGAAGTAAAAACTGAAGAGCAAACGAGAGAAGAAGAAATCAACAAAGTCTGGGAAGGGATATCAGCAGGTGACAAAGCAACATTGGAAACTGCGAATAAATACGCTGACCAACAGGACGAAAAGCATTATGAGAAAGGCGCAAGGAAGCTGAAGCAAACTCGAGAAGACCTCAGAAAAGAGATATCGGCCGGCGACGAAGCTACAAAGAAGTATGCAGAGAAGCAGGATGAAAAGACTCAGCAAGAAATAAAAGAGTTTGTCGAAAATATCACAGGCGAATTGTTCAGGAATCAAGAAGAGCTTGCAAAGGTTGTTGAAGGACAAGGCGGAATTATTGATGAGCACGGCGAAATTTTGGACGACCACGGCAATCGGATAGGTAGGGTTGAACAGCAAATAGACGGAACTTGGAAGGTGGTCCAGCAGATAGAAGGCAAACAAGAAAGCATTGCAGACAAAGTCGGAAAACTGGACGAGCAGATGAAGAAAGGCAGGGCGCCTCTTGAGCCGGAAGACAATGAAACAAGTCCAATTCGCAGAGTGGCACCGCCGGAAGCGGATGAAGCACTAAGAAGGCTCGTCCAGAAAGGTCTTGAGAAGGAAAGGCAAGAAGAAAGAGAAGCCTACCGGAAAAAAATAATTGAAAAAAAAGAATACGACCCTTTTGATGAAAAAAGGCATATTGATGGCAGGGTCGCAAGAGGCAGAAAGGAAGGCTTTGTAAAGCGGGCAGTGGAGTACGGCGACAAAAGGTCGGCCGAGCTCGGCCAGACCCGCCAGGACGGGACTGAGATTGCGGGGGAGATGTCGGACAGGACGGGAAGGACAATCCAGGCAACTGCAGTCACCAAGAAGGGAATGGAACAGCAGTTCCAGGCGCAGTATGTAAACCTGGTAAGGCAGTTTGTGGGAGGCTCCCCTGGAACCCAGGAAGCTGCAGGCAGGACCCTTGAAAAAATCTGGACCGGCTCAAGCGACAGGCAGAAGAGGCTCATCAGGAAGACCCTCGACAGGCTTGCGGGCTTCACTGCAAACAATGAACAGAAGCGGAGAATCCTCCAGCTCAAGACCCGGCTGGAGCAGCAGGAATAAGTCACCTTAATAAACCAAAAACAGTTAGTTTTATTGTGCCACAGCCCATGGTAGTAGTCCTCGGCCACGCCGACCACGGCAAGACAGCCCTCATCAGCTTCATCAGAAATCGTGCCAAAAACGTGCCGGAACTCCGTTTTGTGGACACCCCCGGCCACGCCGAATACGCCGACCTGAGGAAGGAGACGGGCAAGCTGGCGGACCTGGCTGTGGTGGTGGTGGACCTGAAGAAAGGGGTCAGGGAGCAGACCATCGAAAGCATGGAGCTTCTCCAAAATCTCAATGTCCCTTTCGTGATTGCAGCCAACAAGGTCGATGCAGTCCGCAGGTATGTGAGCCGTGAAGGGAGCTTCATCGAGAATCTGCAGAGGCAGGATGAAAAAGCCAGGGAAAATCTCGACAAAAAAGTGAACAAGATAATTGAGAAGCTGGCCAAACTGGGATTCACTGCCGAGAGAGTGGACAGGATTCACGACATCAACAAGCAAATCTGCATCATCCCGACCTCGGCGGTAACCGGCGAAGGGCTTACAGAAGTGCTGGCAGTCCTGGCGGGGATGGCCCACGGACAGCTCGAACAGAAATTCAAAGAAGCAGGATTCACAGTGGAGAAGAAAACTTCCGAGAGCAGGGAAAATGAGATTGCACAGCGGATATCCCGTTCACAAATTGCAAAAAAAAAGTATGATGAGCTTTACCTGATGATTTCGGACGGCGTGTTCAAAGTAAAAAAGCGCAACCCGAATAAAGGGAATTTGATTGAGATAAAACACCCCAACTTCATGCCGTCCTTCCAGCGGCCGGTGGTGCTGAAAATCCTCGACCCCTTCCACGGAACCCGGACCGCCAAAATTGTAAAGCAGGGCAATGTGGTAGTCTATACTGAAAACGGCCAGAGCCGGAGAATGGACGCAAAAACGGCCAGATACACTATTTTTGAGTGGCTGATGGGGCTTGGGGACAAAATCATCCAGATTGACGCCAACACCCGCGAGTATATGGGCGCCGAGCACGGAAGCTTCCCGGACGCCGGCGTAATCGGGGACAGAATCCTTGAAGTCTTTGAAGAAGACCCTTCATACAAAATTGTGCTCAGGGGGTTTGCCAAGGACAAGCTGATGAGGATGTGGGTGCAGGGGAACAAAGTCCTCATTCAGGACGAGGAAGGGAAAAAAAGTGAATATGAAATCAGCAACCAATACCATAGATACTATTTCAAATCGAAAGTGAATAATTTTGTGAAGAAATTCGAGGGGCCCACCAACCTGGTGTTCAAGGCCCCGCCAGTCCTGCCGGAAGCCCCTGCCGAAGCAAAACCCAAAATCAAAATTCCAATTCCAAAAATTCTCAGGAAGGATGAAAAGAAAAAAGCAGAACCGGAACCTGAGAAGCTGGTCAAGGAAGCTGTGGAGAAGCCTGCCGAAAAATCCGGAAAAGCTTTGTTCTCGACTGACAAAGACATCAAAAAAATGGAAAGCAGTGCAGACTTCCTGGTGGAGTTCACAAGGAGGATGGCCAACGAGCCGGACCTGGACAGGAGGGCGGACCGGCTGAAAAAATCACTGTCCTACGGCAGGCACACCTACCAGAAAATCCTGCCTGAAGACGTAAAAAGAGTTGCGCATGCATTCGCATCGGCCATGAAGGACCTCCCTGTGGACCGCCAAAAAGAGCTGATGGAGCTTATAATCGACGAAGGCCTGCGGAAGCACATACTGGACCGCCTTGAGAAGCCTGAGGAGCCGGCGGAAGTTCGGCTTGAAACTTCCATAAAACAGCTGGAAGCAAAAATAGACCAAATCGGCGGGGCGGAAAAATCAAAGCTCATCAAAAAACTGAGGACCATAGAGAAGAAGCTGGAAGGCAGGCCTGTAAGAGAAGTGAAAAGGCTGGAGGTGCCGGAAAGGAAGCGGGAAACCAAGCCCAGCCTGAAGGACAAACTGCAGGACGAAGCAATCAAAGAAAAAATTGTAGAGAAGGAAGGCCTGGGAAAAATTGTGAAGAAAAATGAAGTGGAGTCTGAGCTGGAGATGGCGCAGAGGCTGGTGAAGGAAATCGTCGCCCGGAGGATTGCCGGGGAGCTTGACCTTGACGAGAGCCAGGTGCTCGACCATCTTGAAGAAGGCGGGTGGATTGACGCCCCCCTCGCTGCACTGGACAAGACTGTGAAGGAAGGGGTCCCTGAGGACAAAATCAAAGAGGAAGTCGAGAAAATTATAGACTGGATTGACAACAACCTCTACGAAGGGCTGGTGGAAGAATACCGGGAGTCCCGGCAAAACCAAACTTAATAAATCCGCTTGCCGGAGTCTTCAATGCGCCAGCCCATAGTGGTGGTCCTTGGGCATGTGGACCACGGCAAAACCGCCCTGCTTGACTACATCCGCAAGAGCAAGGTCCAGGTCAAAGAAGCAGGGGGCATCACACAGCATATAGGCGCAACTGAAATCCCTGCGGAGTACATCAAAAAATTCTGCAGGCCGACTCTGGAGAGGCTGGGCATAAAGGTCACAGTCCCGGAACTGCTTTTTGTGGACACCCCCGGCCACGCTGCATTCTCCAACCTGAGGAAAAGGGGGGGGAGTGTTGCAGACCTGGCAATCCTGGTCATTGACATCAGGGCGGGGGTCCAGCCCCAGACTCTGGAAAGCATTGAAATCCTGCGCTACTTCAAAGTCCCTTTCATAATCGCAGCCAACAAAATTGACACTCTGGGGGAATACGCCAGCAGGGAGGGAAGCTTCCTGGAAAACATCTCGAATCAAAGCCCTCAGGCCAAGTCGGAGCTGGAAATCAAATGCTATGAGATTGTGAACCGGCTGGCGCAGGAGGGGTTTGAAGCCGAAAGGATTGACAGAATCAAG
Organism: Candidatus Undinarchaeota archaeon; assembly: GCA_964549355.1. GTDB lineage: Archaea > SpSt-1190 > SpSt-1190 > SpSt-1190 > SpSt-1190 > JAAOXW01. The sequence continues at coordinate 10,779 of CAZJUS010000022.1, forward strand.
GACTTCGCCAAGCAAATCTGCGTGGTCCCGACATCGGCCGTCACAGGGGAGGGGGTGGTTGATTTGCTGGCAGTGCTGGCAGGGCTGGCCCAAAGATACCTGCAGAGCAAGTTGCAGACCACGGGCACCACCAGGGGCAACGTGCTGGAAGTGAAGCAGGAGAAGGGCCTGGGCACTACTGCAGATGTGATAATCTACGACGGGCGGCTGAAGGAGGGGGACACCATTGTGCTCGCAGGCAGGGACGAGCCCGTGGTGACCAAAGTCCGCGCCCTGCTCAAGCCGGAGCCCCTCAAGGAAATCCGCACGGAAAAAAAATTCTTCAGGGTGAAGGAGGTCAGGGCTGCAAGCGGGGTGAAGATATCGGCCCCAAAGCTTGAAAATGTAGTCCCGGGCGGGACCATCCTTGTCGCCGAACCTGAAGGTGTTGTGAAGGCAGTCGGGGAAATCCGCAAAGAAATGGAGGAGATTGAATTCACCACCGACAAGCTGGGGGTCATTGTGAAGGCCGACGCCCTCGGCACCCTCGAAGCCATAGTCAAACTGCTCAAGGCCAAGGAGATTACAGTCAGGAAGGCGGACATAGGGGACATAACCCGCAAGGACATAATGGAGGCTGAGGAGGTCAGGGCCAGCGACCCGTTTCTGGGGACTGTCCTGGGCTTCAATGTGAAAAATACTGAAGAGGGGCTGGCGGACAGCAAAAAAATAAAGGTGATCCTGGGGGACATAATCTACCGCATAATTGAAGCCTACGAGCTGTGGGTGGAAACAGAGAAGCAGAAGGTGAGGGAGGAGGAGCTGGACAGGCTGGTCCGCCCGGCCAAATTCCAGATACTGCCCAACTTTGTCTTCCGGGCGTCAAAGCCGGCAGTGGTGGGTGTGGAGGTGCTGGGAGGGGTCCTGAAGAACCATACACAGCTCATCCGCGACGACGGGGCGGAAGTGGGCCAGATCAAACAGCTGGAAATCCAGGGGGAGCCTGTAAAGGAAGCCAGAAAAAACAGCAAGCTGGCTGTAAGCATTGAAGGCCCGACCGTCGGCCGGCAGATAAACGAAGGGGATGTGCTCTACGTTTCAATGAACGAAAACAACTACAAAGGCCTCAAAAAATTCCTGGACCTGATGGACGACAGCGAAAGGGAGGTCCTGGAGGAAATTGTAATCATCAAGCGCAGGGACAAAAAAAGCTGGGGCATGCTGGACTGAAGGCGGGAAGGCTTAAAAACAGACGGAAGGAGACTGAAGCATGGCTGAAATTCGCATGGTCATCGGCACCAAGGAAGGCAAATCCTACCAGCTCGCACTTGATGCCGACAAGCTCGCAAAAATCCGTGGCAAAAAAATAGGGGATAAAATCCAGGGGGAGCTTGTCGGCCTGGCAGGCTATGAACTGGAAATCCGCGGGGGGACCGACAAGAACGGCTTCCCGATGAGGCCCGACCTGCCCGGCGCCGTCAAAAAAAGGCTCCTGCTGGCGGGAGGTGTCGGATACCGCCCCAAAGAAAAAGGCGTCAGGAGGCGGAAGATGGTCCGCGGAAACACCATTGATGAGGATATTGCACAAATCAATGTCACAATTGTCAAAGAAGCGTCAGGGGATGCCAAAAAACTGGAGGCTCTGCTGGGCAAAAAGGAAGGGGCGGGGGAGCCCCCTGCTAAAAAATAATTATATAAATGCTGAAATCATAACCACTCTGTGGTAGTCCCATTAAGCTATTTCGAAACCCGCGTGCGGGTCGACCCGGAGCATCTGAAGGCTTGCGTTGAGCAGTCAGAGGGGATCGAAGCCGTTTATGTCACGACCCTTTCCGACTTGGTCGGCGACGCCGAAGCGGTGAGCTTCATAAAATCAAATGCGGAGCAGCTCCCAGAGGGCGACGATATCTTCGGGCTTTACGGCATTGCCAAAGAGTATGCCAAGGAAAAGGGGGTCGACACCGGCAAAAAAGGCTTTGCAGTAGAGATGAAGGTGAACGGCGGCAGATACATAATCTTGAGCGGGGATGCGGAAGGGGAAGGGCGCCCGCAGGCCATCGTCGAAGTTGTCAAAACAGAGATGGAGCTTGAAAAATGCGCAGCCGAATTTTTCGGGGACGCGGACTACAGAGCTCTCCCGCTGGTCGAAAAAGGCCCGTATATCAAAAAATCGGAGGTCTACGACCCGGAAAAAGAGCCCATGGACTCAATCAGCAAGCTTGAAGTCGGGGGCAATTATCTCACCAACTTCAATATAATCAACAGAAGGACTCCCCGATTGTCAGTAAAAGTTGGAAACTATCTTTTTGAAAGATCCCAGGGCTATCACGAGATACTGACAATGAGCCAGTGTTGAAAGGGGCAAATTTATAAACCGCAAATGTTTTTACTACTCCATGGTTGTTTCAACATCTTGGTTCAACGAGGCGCGGGGCAGATTCCTTGAGAGATACGGGGATACCTCCGAATGGGACCCTGACAAAGTTGTGGAAACCTTTGCAGAGGACTACCTCCTGCCACAAATAAAAAAAGACTTCCGAGGGCGGAAAAACTTGGAAGAAAAATATGTGACACTCCTCAGGGAAGCAATAGATGGAAATTTCCGTGGTGCCGAAGAACTCAAGTGGTGGGGGAAGAGCCTCACAGATGAGCCTTCCTTGGATTCATACGGCTACCAAATACTCAACCAAATTACAAACAGTTTTGCAAAAACTAAAGGCAAAGACCTTGCCGTCAACAGCAATTACGCTGCAGAAATTCAGCTGGGGGATGATAAGTACTTGGTCATGGTAGGCAACACTAAAAGCGGACAGCGCCTGTCGACCGTACAAGAAATTCTGAAACTTAAAAACTTCAAGTACAGCAAGGCATACGCCAACGGCTTCTTTGGAGACGCCGACTACAGTTTTTATGCCCTGGAGGAAAGCGAGGCGGAAAATCCTACAGAATTGCGCATGGACCCGGAAACCTATATGGTTGCCGGAGACGACGGAAGCCTGACTGCAATCCTGATGATGTCCGAAAAGCTGCTGGGCAAGGGGCCTGTGAGGGTGGGGAAGTACACTGTGGAGCTTGACAG
>CAZJUS010000023.1:0-3678 GCA_964549355.1 Candidatus Undinarchaeota archaeon
AGTGTACAAAATTTAGCCGGGCTAAACTTTCAGCCGGAGGCGCTTCTGCTCGACCTTTCCCGTGGCCAGATTCACAAGAATCTCTTTCCTTTTGTCAGTCTTGAAATATGCATAGGGCACAAAGACCAGCTCCTTGCTGACTATGCGCACGTTGTAAAGCTTGGCCAGCTTCTTGTCGGGCTCGAACCTGTGCGGCAGAATCCTGCCCTCGGGTGGCCTTTCGGCCAGCTGGAAATCGTATGTTTTTATTTCTTCAGGGACCTGGACCCTGGGGTAGTATCTGGCGCCGTCCCCCTTGCCCTTCATGCGGACCAGCCTCTGCCTGATAAGCTTGTTGAAGTAGAGCCGGACCAGCCGGGGCTCAAGGCCAACCTTCTTTGATATCTCCTTGGCGCTCAGCCCTGAGTGGGACAGCAGATGAATTGAAAGGGGGTTGAGGTCCAGGACCAGCTGGAGCCCTTTTGAATCAGGAAACTCGCCGTTTATGCCGTCGAACAGAAAATCAACAGGGCCGTCCTTTGAAACGGCGCTCACCTGCCAATACGGCCAATACACTTTCATCTTTACTATGAACCTTTCTTTTTTGAACATGAGGAGCCTGTCGAGATGCCTGCGGGCCTTCCTTTCAGCTTCCTCCAAATCAAGCTTGGGCTCCAGCATGGCAATCCTCTTGCCGGACTTCCGGGGGGCCGGCTCCTCTTCGACAGCATCATCACCGTCCAAAATCTCTTTGCCTTCCTTCAAAGCCTGCACATCTTCGGCGGTGATGGGCTCCTGCGGGCGCTCAAGTGCAAGGGTGCTACGCCCCTCATGCTGGCTCTGCCGGGGCCTGACATTGACAAGCGCCACTTTGGTGGTCTCCCTATCGCCGATTATCATCTGGCCGGTCTTCAGGGCCCGGATGAAAGGGACATTCCAGGTCCGGGGCATGCTGGCCGGCATCCTCTTGCTGACCGCACGTATATCGTCCTCAAAAACCAGCTGGTGGACGCACATCATGTCAAGCTGGCTCAGGACCTCGCTGTTGATGGCGCTGGGCTGCTGGGTGGCCAGGACCAGGGAGCACCCCGGCTTCCTGCCCTGCTTGACATACTCGATGAGGCTCTCGCTGGCTGCCGTCTTTCGGTCCTTCGGGACCATGGTGTGGGCTTCATCAATGAACATCCATACCGGCGGAAATCTGCTGGGGTGCCCGAGCGACTCCTTCCTGCTTTCAATTTTCCTCCTGTTGAGGGCCTTGCGCGCAATTATACTGACCACCAATGCGGCCACTGATTCCTCCAGGAAGGATACATCCAAAACAGTCACTTCGCCGGCTTTTGCAATGCGCTCAATGGGTGTCGCTTTGTCGCTGAAGATGCCCCAGGCCTTCGAGCTGTTCATCCGGGAGATTATCCCCCTTCGGGTCTGCTTGGAAAAGCCCCTCTCTTTGCTTTGGAGCTCCGGGTCGGTGTCTATCACCCTGTTGATGTCGTCAATAGTATACGCCTCTCCCGCTTTCTTGATGGCGCTGTTTATCAGCAGGCCGGCCGGCGAAAAATTGTCAAGGTCGAAAGTGAAGCACCATTCGTCGGAGGTCAGCTCGGAAGGTTTGATTGAAAAGAAGCCGTCGTAGCTTTCAGCGGGCAGGTCTTTGGCTCCAACAGGCACCATCACCCGGATATTCTTGAAGGCGCGGGGCTCAAGGCCGAAAGCCTTCAGCAACTCAATTTCCCTCTCCTGCTTGTTGGCGTGCCTCATACTCCAAAAGACTCCGACGGGGTCTATGACAATGGTGGCCACCGCGTCATTCTTGGCCGCCAGCTCTTCCACAAAAACCCCCATGGTGTAACTTTTCCCTGACCCTCTTGCACCGCAGATGAAAATCACATGGGGCTTCAGTGAATCCACATACAGCTCCTTGCCGTCGTCGGTCTTGCCGAGATACATAGTCTTTTTCATGCCGTATTTTTTCAGCAGACTCCTGCCCCTTCCAAACACGCTGTCCACATAATCCCCAAGCCTTTCTAATATATATTCGGTGGGTTTTTAATACACTGCAGAAGGTGTTAAAGTGCTGATTGAGCAGTTGGTCGAGAAAACAAAAGAAGAGCTGGCCGGAGAGCTCGAAATTGAAAAGAACCGGGTGTTTTTCGACTTCGGCGGTTTTGCAGACTTTTCGACGATGGCAGTCATAAGAGAGGCAAAAAAAACGGGCAGGGACCCCGTGCCTTTGGCGGAGGCAATTGCAAAAAAGCTGAAGATTGCAGGCCTCAAAATCAAAGCCCAAAATGGCTTCCTCAACTGCCATCTGACGGAAGATGCACTCCGGGAAAATCTGGAGATGCTGTTCGACTTCAGCCAAAAAGGAACGGACCAAGGCCAAAAAGGAACGGTGGTCATTGATTACTCCTCGCCGAATATAGCCAAACCTTTTTCAGTCGGCCACCTCCGAAGCACTATAATTGGTGAATCCCTCCGCAGGCTTTTTGAGCTCCTCGGCTGGAAAGCAATCGGTGTGAACTTCATAGGGGACTGGGGCACCCAATTCGGCAAGCTGGTTGCAGCTTACAAGCTGTGGGGTGAAGGACGCGAAATTAATGTGAAGCAACTGTTCGACCTCTATGTCAGATTCCACAAGGAAGCTGAAAAAAATCCGGAACTGGAAAAGCTGGGGCGGGAATGGTTCAGGAAACTTGAAGACGGGGATGAAGAGGCAACTGGAATATGGAAGCAGTTCAAAAAATGCAGTCTTGCAGAATTCGAGAGAATCTACAGGATGCTCGGCATCTCAAAGCTTGAAGACGGCAGTGAAAGCTTGTTTGTAAAAGGTGCAGTTGAACTTGTGAATGAACTGAAGCAAAAGGGAATTGCAGTGGAGGACAAGGGGGCTGTCGTCATTCCAACCACCAAGCAGATTCCGCTCCTTCTCAGGAAAAGCGACGGCACCACCATCTATGCCGCCAGGGATATGATGTCTGCCATCTGGAGGGCCGGCAGGTTCAAGCCGGACCTGATGCTGTATGTAGTCGGAAACGACCAAAAACTCCATTTCAGCCTGCTTTTTGAAGGCCTTAAAAAATACGGCCTCGACATGGAAATGGAGCATGTCGGCTTCGGCATGATAAGACTGCCTGAAGGCAAGATGAGCACGCGGAAGGGGAGGATTGTTTTCCTGGAAGATGTGCTTGATGAAGCAGTGAAGCGGGTCTCAAAAACCATGGAGGCCAGAAACGCTTACAATGAAGATGACGCCAAAAAAATCGGGATTGGTGCTGTGAAATTCACAGATTTGAAAACCGCCCGGACCCGCGATGTTGTATTCACATGGGATATGCTGAAGACCGAAGGGGAAACAGGTCCTTATGTCCAGTATGCAGCAGTCAGGGCCAGGCGGGTCCTCGAAAAATTCGGCAGGGCCGGTGAACCGGACAAGAAATGGCAGAAGGCTGAACTGGAGCTGGCCAGAAAAATCGTAAGATTCAGGCGGGCCGTGTTTGAGGCTGTGAACAAAAGAAGGCCGGACATAGTGGCCAAGTGGCTGATTGAAACCGCACAGGCTTTCAATGATTTTTATGAAAAGAACAGGATTGAAGGGCATCCCACCCGCCAGTGGCTGAGTGAAAAATTCTATCTGGCTGTGGAAAAAGGCCTCTACCTCCTCGGCATAGAGGTCCCCGAACGAATGTGAGGGGACCG
>CAZJUS010000023.1:3778-12501 GCA_964549355.1 Candidatus Undinarchaeota archaeon
ATGTGAGGGGACCGGACGGATGAAGTCAGGTACAAAAGCTCATCACAGGTCAGAGGGTGTTCACTTCATCACTGAAAACTATTGATTCTTGCTGTTTTAAAGGTTCCCATAGCTTTATTAATTCAGAGTGGGAGTATTGTATGTCAAGCGACCATACAAAAGAGTTGTGGGGTTCTTCTTCGAGGGAAAAGGAATTCGAACCGTATCTCAAGCTTGCTTCAGAGTTTGTATCAAAAGAAATCGGCACGCAGGTCTACATAAAAGGCATGACTGAAAAGAAAAAAGTGTATCTGGTGTTTTTTGAAGGAACTCTCGACAAGAAAGAAAAAGCAACGTATTCTGCACTTCCTGAAGACGAAAAGGATGCAATTGCAAAAATTGAATATACAATAGGGGGCCCAACGGACTCAATGCCTGCCGAAATCTTCAAAGCGGACAATATTGAAATCGCAGACAAAGACCTGTCGAAAAAAATTTCAAAAGCTTTGCTTGACGCCTTCAACACATTCAAGCAGACCAAGTATCGGGAGGCGTGGAAAGACCAATATGAATAAGCAATCAAATTCCAATTTTGATTGTTTTGTTTGAGATTTTGAACTCTGTGTCTCCGCCAGTGTAATTCACAGTTTCGGCACCAACGATATTCCTGAAATCGCTCTCAAATTTTTTCACTGCGGAAATCAGTGAATCATCGCCTGACAATTTAAGTTCAATCTTTTCACTTGCTTTCATGCCGCGCTTCTTTCGGAATATCTGCACCCGCCGGGCCACCTCGCGCATCAACCCTTCTTGAATGTGAATTTCCTTAAGATTTCCATCAACAAAAATTTCATCTTCACCCAGCTTAAGTGCAACTCCTCTACGCTCCTGCCCTGTTTCTTTGCAATTGGCCAGCAGAGCGATCAGAGAAGCAAAGGGTTCAAGGTCCTTCGGTACGCAGACATAGGGCAGGGGGTACTTCATGCCAATTCCTTTCTCGTCCCTGAAAGCTAAAACCGCCTCCACCAGACCCATGGCCTTTGAAAAAGAGGCTTCGAGTTTTTCATCAATCCGGGCTTTCTCTGCTTCTGGGTATGCTTCAAAGTATATGCTGTCTTTCCCGCCGAATTTGGCGGCATACTCGGCATACATCTCTTCAGTTATGAAAGGCATGAACGGGGCCATCAGCCGCATCATTTTGTAGTGGGCCTGCTTTATCACCCACAACGGCGTCGAGTCCCCCCTCTTTACTCTCTTCTTGGCCAGCTTCATGTAAGTCCTGCTCAAATCCTCCACCAAAAAGGTGCGGAAGCTCTGCATCGCTTTATTGAGATTATAAGTTTCGAAATGCTCCCTGAAATTTTTGATAGTAGTGTTGAGTCTGCTGAGCAGCCAATCATCTTCAATCTTCATTTTTCCCTTTGCAGGATTAAGCTCAACGTAATTCACTAAATAATTGTTCAAATTTCTCCAAATCACCAGTATTTTATTCACAACTTCTTTAGCTCGTCCGGGTTGGTATCTGAAAGTTTCCCACGGCACTGCTTCAGAAAGTATGTAGAATCGGAGGACATCGGGCCCCAATGTTTCGAGAGCTTTTCTGGCAGTCACAAAATTTCCCTTGCTTTTGCTCATCTTTTCTCCTTTTGCATCCACAACCCACCCGTGCATATTCACTATATCATATGGCGGTTTGTCAAAAAGCGCAACACTCATTGCGAGAAGATAGTAAAACCAGCCTCGAATGTGGTCTTGTCCTTCTTCAACCCATTCACTCGGAAAATATTTTTCAAACATACTCTTGTTTTTTGGGTATCCGAAAACAGCAAAGCTGGCTGCACCCGAATCAAACCAAACATCGAGCACATCGTCAATGCGTGACATATCTCCGCCACATTGGGGGCATGGAAAGTGAACGTCATCCACAGAATCCCTGTGCAGGTCCCTGATGGCTTTCCCGCTCAGGCTTTCAAGCTCTTCCGCCCCAGAAACTACTTTTACATGCCCTTTTTGGCATCTCCAGACGGGCATAGGAATATTCCAATACCTCTGCCTGCTGATAGTCCATTCTTTGGCATTGGAAACCCATTTCAGCATTCTGTCCTTGGCAAATGCCGGCTGCCACTTCACCTTCTCAACTGCTTCAATTATTTTGTTTTTTATGCTGGGAATGTCAATAACCCACTGCTCAGTCATGCGGAAAACAAGAGGGGTTTTGCATCTCCAACAAACAGGATACCTGTGGGTGACTTTTTCAGAATGAAAAAGCCTGTTATGTTCTTTGAGGTAATTCACAACTTCATCATTCGCTTCCTTCACAGGCTTCCCTGTGAAAAGTTCAACGTCCTCTGTAAATTTTCCGGATTCATCGACAGGGCTGAGCGCTTTAAGTGAATAATGTTTTCCAATTTCGAAATCTTCAGGGCCATGGCCGGGAGCGCAATGAACAATGCCTGTCCCATCATCCAGATTTGTGAAATGGCCGACCTGCGTTTCTTCAGACACTTCTTTTTTTGCTTCAATTTTTCCGGCCACTTTGAGTTTCATAATTGGGATGCTTTCATAAACCTGCCTTGCACCTTTCACAGAATCCAGTGATTTCTGTGCAGAGCATTCAACAACCGGACGATATTTTATTCCAACTAATTTTTCTCCTTTGAAAGTTTCCAGAACCGTATATTTTTTCCCGAGCCTGTCAAAAACTCCCAGCAGTTTTTTAGCCAGCACCAACTCTTCCGTTTCCCCATCGACCTTGACCCTGACATAGTCTGCATCCGCCCGGACTACAAGAGCCACATTGCCCGGCAGAGTCCAGGGCGTGGTCGTCCAAACCAGGAAGGAAAAGCCGTCGGACGGAAATTTAACGAATATGCTGGGGTCTTCAAGCTCGCGGTATTCGTCCGTCACCTCGTATCCGCTGAGGACTGTCTGGCAGTGGGGGCACCAATGGAAAGGCTGTTTTGAAACTTTCAGGAGGCCCTTGCTCCAAAGCTCCGACACAGCCCACCAGCAGGAGTCCATGTATTCAAAATCAAGAGTATAATACGGCCTTTCCCAGCCGAACCATATGCCCATGTCTTTGTAGAAATCCATCCAGATATCTACGTTGGCCGTGGCGAATTTCCGGCACTCATTCATGAACTGTTTGGTGCCGATTCTATTTTCAATGTCGTCTTTGGATTTCACCCCGAGCTGGCGCTCTATCTTGTTCTCAATCGGAAGCCCGTGGCAGTCGAACCCGGGTTTAATCCAAACCCTCCGGCCCTGCATGGAGCGCATCTTGAGCAGGGCGTCCTTGAAGGCCAAGCCCCTGACATGCCCCAAATGGGGCTCTGCATTGGGGTAGGGGGGGCCGTCAAGCATCCAGTAATCCTTTCCTTCCTTGCTCTGTATTTTTTTGATGAGCCCAAGCTCGTCCCATCGCTTCTGCACTTCCACCTTATCAGAAAATCCGCTGTTTTAATAAGATTTCCGAGAAAATCATATCAACCGCCCGCACTGCCACAGGATGCGGAGCAAAATGGTTTTAACCGGCCGTGTGTGGTGGCTGCATGTCCATGCTCATAAAAAACGCCCGCTGGATTTTGACACCGCACAAGGTCCTGAAGCAGCAGGACATCTACATTGAAGATGGGAGGATCGTCGAATTCAAAAGGCAGGAGGCCGACACAGTCATTGACGCCTCCGAGCACCTGGTCATGCCGGGCTTCATCAATGCACACACCCACATCCCCATGACCTTCCTGCGGGGGCTGGCAGAGGACCTTCCGCTCAAGGAATGGCTTGAGAAAGAGGTGTGGCCGAGGGAGAAAAAAATAAGCGGAAGGCTGGTCTACTATGCGTCCCTCCTGGGGATGGCCGAAGCCCTCGCATCGGGCACCACCACCATAGTGGATATGTACTTCTTCCAGAAGGAGATTGCGCGGGCGGCAAAGGAGAGCGGGATAAGGGCATGGCTTGGATACGGGTTGATGGACACGGCCCCCGGCACCGACCTGGCAAAGGAAGCCAGGAAAGAGAGGGAGGCGCGGGAAGCTGTAAGGAGGACCGGATGCGGGCGCATCAAACCCATAATCTCGCCACATTCCCCATACACCTGCTCAAAAGAACTGCTCCTGCATTCCAAAAGAATCAGCGAAGAGGAAGGACTGCCCCTGCAAATCCATGTCTCCGAGACCAAAGAGGAGGTTGCAGAATCAAAGCAACTCAAAGGAAAGACCCCTTTGAAATACCTTGACAGCCTGGGACTGCTTGGGCCACGGACTTTGATGGCCCACGGAGTCTGGCTGAGCGCTACTGAAACTGTAATCGCTGCAAGACGCAAAGCAGTCCTTGTCCACTGCCCAGTCAGCAACTTAAAACTGGGGTCCGGAATCGCCCCCATCCACAAATATCTGCAGAAAGGGATGGCTGTCGGGCTTGGAACTGACGGCCCTGCCAGCAACAATTCACTGAACATGTTCAAGGAAATGCGGATGGCCGCACTTTCACAAAAACTCTCCAACCCGCAGTTCACAACCCGAAAAGTTATTGAAATGGCAACAAAGAATGGAGCAACAGCCTTGGATAAAGACATTGGAAGAATTGAAACAGGGAGCAGAGCGGACCTTATAATAGTGAATCTTGACCAACCGCACATGATGCCGATAATAAACAGCGAACAGGCAATCAACAATCTTGTTTACTGCGCCCAGGGGTCGGAAGTTTCACATACAATTGTGAATGGAAATGTGGTCGCGAGAAATGGAAAAGCAGTGCACGTTGATGTCGAGAAGACAGCTCAACATCTTATGAAAGAGATGGATATACGTGGAGTCCTTTAGTTGCTGACTTCCTGATGGCCAAAGTCCCTGGAAGGAAAAGCAGAAGGGAAAAGATGGCGTAATCGGCGCCCACAAAATTATACAGCAGCAAATAGAGCAGTAAAATCGTCGAGATTACGGCCAGGATGCGCCACGTTGATTTGTAGGACATGCGCCATGTGGATTTCAGCAGGTGCTTGTGCTTTTCAGTGTATACCCAGGGAAAGGGCACCAATTTGAGCGCCAGCACAGCAGGTATGAGTTGGAAGACCATGGCGTATTTCCAATAAACTGATGCCAGGGATATTGAAAAAACCAAAAAGAGTAGAAGGAACAGCAGGAGCGAAAAAAGCAGGACAAAGCCAACCAAATCAATCAGCACTCCAAGGACAGGCTTCTTGTTTTTGGAGGAAAGGTAGGCGGTTATGTATATGAACGTCATCATAAAAGGCGTCTGCAGAAACTCCCAGTTCTGAATCCTGCTCCCAAAATATGCCAATACAAAAACCAAAGTGAACGGCAGGAAGTTTTTGTAGGAAAAATTCCAGTATTCTTTCACGGCATCATTCATAATTTCATCCCCTTCATTCCGGCCATGGCCTGCTGAAGCTTCTTCATGTTCATCCCCTTGAATCCTTTTGGAAGCCTTCCTTTCCTGAATTTTTGGAACATCTTTTTCATCATATTGAATTCTTTCATCATCGCTTTCACCTCGCGCAGCTCGCAGCCGCTTCCTTTGGCCACTCTTCCAAGCCTGGATTGTGAAAGGATGTCGGGATTCATTTTTTCCTGCGTAGTCATACTGTCCATAATAATCTTATACTTTTTGAGTTTGTTCTGGAGGGCTCCGACGGTCTTCTTATCCAAATCAGTAAGGCCAATCATCTGGAGTATCTTTTCAACAGGCCCCAGTTTTCCAAGCCCTTCGAGTTGCTTGTAGAAAATGAAGAGGTTGAATTTTTCAGGGGCCAGGTCTTCGGGGCCCACTTCAATCTCGGTTTCTTTTACCTTTTCCAGGAGTCCTTTTATGTCCCCCCAGCCCAACAGCCTGGAAACAAAGCCCATGGGCTCAAAAATTTCGAGGTCCTGTATTCTTTCCCCCGTGCCCAAAAATTTCACAGGCACCCCTGCAGTTGCGCATGCCGACAAGGCGCCGCCCCCTTTGGCCGAGCCGTCCATCCGGGTTATGATTACCCCTGTCAGCATGTCCTTCATAGCTTCCGCCTGCCTGCCTGCAATATGGCCCATTTCAGCAGGGACCACCAGCAGGACTTCAGTAGGCTTCACCTGCTCCACCACCTGTGCCACGGCGTTGAGCATTTTTTTGTCGAGGGCGTCCCTCCCTGCAGTATCGACAATCAAGGCTTTCTTTTGTGCGCCGGGCTCCTTGGGCAGGTCCTTCAGGACCGGGACCCCAAGGGGCTTGCTGGCCTGCTTGAGCTGGTCGAAGGCCGCCGGCCGGTCCCTGTCAAGCGAGACCAGGATGGGCTCCGCCTTTTTTTTCTTCAGCCAATACGCCAGTTTGGCTGCAGTGGTGGTCTTGCCGGAGCCGTAGATTCCGACAAGAACAATCCTCATGGATTTGCCGGCATCAACCTCATTGGCAGCGCCGGCCCCCAAAATCTTGGCGAGCTCTTCGTAAACCGCACGGAGGACATGCTCCTTCAGGGTGAGGCCCGCAGTTATTTTCTTTCCGGTTATCTTTTCACGGATGGCTCTTGTCATGCGGGATACGGTAACGACATCAACATCGCTGGATATGAGGACGCGCTGGAGCTCTTTCAGCAGGATGTCTGCATCCCTTCCGCTGACCACTCCTTTTGAAACAAATGAGCGGATGGCGTCCCTGAGCCTCCTGCCGATGCCTCCAATCACAGCATAATTGGTCCTTTGGCCTTAAATTAATTGAGGTGGACTGCGGGCGGTTCATCTGAAATAGAGGAAAAGGCCTGCAAACGCAAGCAGGACTCCTATGACCAGGAATGTGTTCTGCCTGAAGGGCTTGGTGTAGCTCGCTTGTTGCCTGTAGGTTTCAATCTTTTCAAGCTTGGCCAGCTCATCAATGACATTGTTCATTATGAAATTGGCCTCGTCATACCTCCCGTCCGCAATCAGCTGCCGGGCGGCATCCACTTTCTGGAGCAACAGCGTGCTTTTGTCCGAAGGAACCCTCCCCATCCGCTCTTCAATTTCATTCATCAAGAGTGTCGCAGTCATTGGAGCGGGGAAGCTGACGCTCAAGGTGAACTCGGCAGTGCCGTATTTGTGCGGGTACTCTGCAGGATATGCTTTTGCAATAATATTGAATTTCCCTGAAGCGTTGGTTGAAAACGGCACATGGATATTGGTTGTTTTGCCTTCTTCGAAGCTTTCCTCCAAATCCAATATGCTGAGGTCGCCCTCAAATTCGAACCTGTACTTGCCTGAGTAATTGGCAGTCGTGATGTTGAGTGCGAAAGACATTGTCCTCCCCGGCGTCGCTTCAATAATCTGGTCTGATGCGCCGAGGGCAGGGGTAATCTCTTTTTTGACTACGCGGATGGTGACGCACTTGGGCTCTTTGCTTATGAACAGCCGGGCGGACCTGACGCATAATTCATACTCCCCTTCCTTCCCGGCAGTAACCTTGACCGATGCAGTGTCGCCGAAAGGCAGAGCTACATCGCTCGCGCTGACGGGCAGGTCTGAATCGATTACATAGGAATCGTCTTCAGTTCCGACATTCTGGATGGTTATGCCTCCGGTCACTTTATTGTCAATCAAGTCCAGGCAGCTTATGGTAAGGTCGTTGGAATCGCAGGGCTCATCCGCCTGCACATTGAACTCATAATACGGTTCCTTGGTCTGCACCACCCTGATGCTTACCTGCGAAAACTCTTCCTCTTCATTGAACAGCTTGATAGTGACTGTCCCCTCCCGCTTCTCAAAAGCATCCGGATTGGGGGCAGGGGCTATTTCAAGCCAGATTGGAATTTCTGTAATATCCCATCCCCAGAATGTCCGCTGGGTAACCAAGTAATGCACTTTAATCCAATCCGGATGGTCGGCATAATCCAGCTCAAGATTGACAGAAGGCCCGTCATTCCTGACAAGGAAAAGAACACTCAAATTGTCCTTGCCCGCCGGAGGGACATATACAATTGAAGGCGCCGTTGATGCGGATATCTGGTTGGGGGCCACAATATGTATCGGGTAGAATTTGGTCAGATTGTGATAATAGGACCTCCGGATGCTGAGGACCAGATCGGTCTGGCTGCTTCCAAATGACGGAGGGATGGTCACCTTGGGCCTGTCCCGGACCAACGGCAACAGAAGGCCGTTTTGGTCAATGCTCCAGCTGTATGAGTACATCCTCATTGATTTCTGGTACTCATCGTACACTGCAGTGAGGGGGAGTTCGTAGTCCCTGCCCGGAACCGCTTCAACAGGCACCACTGCGCTTGCACTGCTGATTCTTCCGTATACTGTAATGTCCAGGCTTGCTTCTGCAGGCTTCAGATTCTGGCCTGTCGCCCTGCATGTGAGTGTGTATTTTCCAGGGGGCAGTTCGCCGACGAACAGCTCGATATCGCCCTTCTCCGCCCTGTCCCCCCTGTCCCCCAAACCAATCAAAGTATCTTCGGTTGAAAATTCATCCAGACTGCACTCGATTCTGGTGTCAGGGAACTTGTAGGCTATCTCACCCGGAGCTGTATGGACTGCTTTCAGCTTGATGGGCTGGGTGTTGCAGATTGGGTGTTCTCCCCCTTTTTCACTGCCCCTGTAGAAACAGTCCTTGTCCTGGCCGGGGGCGAGGGACAGCTCAAGTTCGGTGTCATAAACCACATGGACTCTGAAAGTCACATTGGTCGGAAGCAGGTTGTTCTGCTTGACCGATAAGTAAATGTGCTGGGTTTCGTAAGACGAGTCGGGGTTGAAAGTGTAGGTTATCTTGTTGTTGGT
>CAZJUS010000024.1:0-12287 GCA_964549355.1 Candidatus Undinarchaeota archaeon
AAATCATATTTTCGTCTGCAGTCGTCCTCTCCTCGACCAAGCCCGCCCGGCCCAAGTCCTCAGGCCTCAGGTCTTTGATGCTGGTGATGATCTTTCCGCCTGTTGCCTTTGCCAGGACAGCCATATCACTCTTCTTGACTCTGCGGACTGCAAAGATGCCTTCCCGGGACAGCATATGCTGCGCCAGGTCGTCAATGCCTTTCTGGACAAAGACCACATTGGCCCCTGCATCTTTGATGGCATCAATCATCTTCTTTATGGTGTCCTCTTCATTCTTAAGGAAGGATTCGAGCTGTGCAGGGTCTGTAATTTGAATCTGCGTGTCGGTTTCGGGGCTCTTGACCTCAAGCGCGACATTGAGCAAGGCGATTTTTGCATTTTCAACTTTCTTGGGCATGCCGTCATGGACCCTTTCCTTGTCCAGCACAATGCCGTCGATGAGGCTCGAATCCTCAAGACTGCCTCCTGCTTTCTTTTCGATCTTAATGTCTTTGACATCAACAGTGTATCTGCCCTCTCCATTCTTTTTCTTGATTTTGTGTATCCCTTCAACGCAAAGCTTGGCCAGATGATGGACTCCGCTTTCGGTGCCTCTGCCGTTCATGCTGGTCTGGCTGATTTTGATGAGCTGGCTTTTGTCATCTATGCGGACTTCGGATGAAACTTCGTCCGCAATTTTCATGGCTTTCTCTGAAGCAAGCTTGTAGCCGTGGGCGATTATAGCAGAGTGGATGCCTTGGTCAAGCAGGTCTTCCGCCTTCTTGAGCAGCTCCCCTGCCAGAACTGTAGCAGTAGTGGTCCCGTCGCCGACCTCGTCTTCCTGGGCCTTGGCAACCTCCACTATCATCTTGGCTGCGGGATGCTCTATCTCCATGGTGTCCAGGATGGTGACGCCGTCGTTGGTGATCACCACATCCCCCAGGTTGTCCACCAGCATCTTGTCCATGCCTCTCGGCCCCAAGGTCGTCCGGACTACCTCGGAGACCGCCTTGGCGGCCAGTATGTTTATCCTCTGGGCATTCCTCCCCATCATGCGGGAAGCGCCCTCCGGCAATATCAGAATTGGTTGTTGTTTGTCTGCCATTTTTATTCACCTTTTTGCGCATTTATGGAAAAACTACTGCTTTTCCATACGAAACATATAGACGAGCTGTTCTTTAAAACTTTTACGCCACGGGTTCCTGTGGAACAAACTTCCCAAAAAGTCCACTAGTTTTACAACCCCAGCTCCTTCAAATCCTTCCCCTTCGCCACCACCGGCTCGGCGCCCAGCACGTCGGCAACCTTCTCAAGGTTCCGCACCCGCCGTTTGTGGCTTTTCAGGCTGACAAGGAAGACCTTCTCCTTTTTGAATGCGACCTCGAACGGCGCCCTGCCGATGAACGCCCTGTCCTGCTTTTCAATGCCGAAATGGACCTCGCTGAAGATGCCCTTGCCCAGGATGCTTTCCAGCTTTTTTGCCATTTCTCTGCTCGGCGTGGCAGTCTCCTCCTCATACCGCCGGATCATCTCCGGCGTCACGTCCAGCTTCTCCGCCAGCAGATTCCTGCTCATATTGTGGCTCTCCCTGATTTTCCGGAGATTCTCAATGGGGACTTTGATGCATCCCCTGTCCGCCAGGGCCACATGCTTGTCCTCCAGGTATTTCAGGAAGGTCTCTCCCCCCATGACAGGAACCCCGTACCTCTGGTAGACGACTCCTTTGGCCAGCTTACGCTTGAATTTCTTGGAGACCACCATGGGTTCGGCCCCGACGACGGACGCGCATTTCTTGAAGGCCTCCAGGCTGTCTTTGCTCAGGCTGTCGGCGTTGCCCACCATCTTGATGAGGTACGCCCTGTCTTTCACGAAGGCCATATCAAAACTTCGCGACTTCTCGTCCTTGACCTCCGCCACGTCGGCCTTCCCCTTAAGCTTCTCTGCAAACCTGCGCAGCTCCACAGCAACCCTAGCACAGGTTTTTTATAGCTCTATTAGTTTCTCGTCTGTGCATCAGTACGAGGCAAGAATTCTTGAGGCTCTCAAGAAGCGGAAGAAGGCCAAGGCAAGCGAGCTCGCCGAAATGCTCCATATGAGCTGGGACGCCGTTTCGCGCATGGCCTACAGCCTGAGCCGGAAGAAGCTGGTGGCCTTGGACAAGATTACGACCACCAAGACTCTGCTGACTGAGGAAGGGCAGAAAGTCCTTGAGAACGGCATCCCCGAGAAGCAGTTCCTTGAAATCCTGCCGAAAAATGTCAGCGAGGTGCCCCCGGACATGAAGCTGGGCATGAACTGGGCTGTCAAGCGGGGATGGGCCGAGGTGAAGGACGGCAGGGTTGTCCGCATCATCCAAACTCCTCCCGTGACTGAAGAGGAGCGCGCCCTCCGCAATCTCAACAATCTCGGTGCAGAGGAGCTGGTGCTCCTGCGCAAAAGAAAATGGGCATACAGGAAGACTGCAACCGACTACGTCATCTCCATCACCCCCCAGGGGGAGGAGGCCGAAGTCAAAGCACAGACCACCCGCATCACTCCAGAGCTTTTGCTTTCCGGCAGATTCAGGCAGACCAAGTTCGCCCCATTTTCGCCGGATCAGCCGGCACCCAAGAGATGGCCGGGCAGATTTCATCCAATGGTCGAGATTATTGAAAAGGTCCGCAGAATTTTTCTGGAGCTGGGGTTCACGGAAATGGCAGGCCCCTATGTCGAGTCGGCATTCTGGGATTTTGATGCCCTCTTTGTCCCCCAGGACCATCCTGCCCGCGAGATGCAGGACACTTTCTACATAGACGGCACTGCCGAAATTCCAAAAGGCCTTGCAGACAAAGTCGAGAAGGTCCACATGGATTCATGGGGCAACTGGGATGCAAAGGAAGCCGTGCGCAGGCTGCTCCGCACCCACACCACATGCGTTTCTGCCAGGGCGCTGGCCGAGGTCAAACCGCCTGCCAAGATATTTTCAGTGGACTGGGTGTTCCGCAACGAAACTGTGGACTACAAACACTTGGCGGAGTTCCATCAGGTTGAAGGCATAGTCTATGATCCAAAAGTAAATTTATGTGACCTCTTCGGCCTGCTCAAGCACTTTTTTTCAAAACTGGGCTTCGAGAAAATCCGCATCCGGCCCGCATTTTTTCCGTACACCGGCATCTCTGCAGAGGTGGATGTCTGGCTGGATTCCAAGGGCAAATGGATGGAGCTTGGAGGGGCGGGGATTTTCCGGCCGGAAGTGGTGGAGCCTCTGACCGGAGAGGCATGCCCTGTCCTGGCTTGGGGGCTTGGCCTGGAACGGCTTGCCATGATGTACTACGGCCTGGACGACATACGCCTGCTCTACAACAGCAATATTGACTGGCTTAGGAAAAGGAGGGTCTTCATATGATAGTGGAGTTTGAGTGGGATGACCTGATGAGTTTCCTCAAAGGGAAGGTCCCGCGCGACGCCCTCATCAACGCCATTGATATGATGGGGACTCCCGTCGAGGAGCACAACGATGAGATTGTCCGTATTGAAGTTTTTCCCAACCGTCCGGACCTGCTTGATGCAGGAGGCATGGGCAGAGCCCTCAACGGCTTTCTTGGTTTTGAAGCAGGCTATCCCGCATGGCGCATGGCATCCGATGGAATCAAATGCAGCGTACCGGAAAGCCGGCAGAGCCTCATCCGCCCTTTTCTGAGTTTTGCAATGGTGAAGGCACTGAAACTCAACGAAGCAGCTGTCAAAGGCATGATGCAGTTGCAGGAAAAACTGCACATCACTCTGGGGCGCAACCGCGCCAAATACAGCATCGGCATTTACAATGCAGACATGATACGCATGCCTGTCCGGTATGAAGAGTGGAAGCTTGACGATATCAGCTTTGTCCCTCTTGAAGGCTCTGAGGAGCTGAGCGGAAGGCAGATTCTTGAGGAGACTGAAAAAGGCAGGGCATACGCACATCTTCTGCCAGAAGACAGGGCGCCTGTCCTTCTGGACGCCTCCGGCAAAATTATCAGCATGCCCCCAATAATCAATGCAGAGTTCTGCAAGGTCGATGCAAACACCACCAATCTCTTTATTGATTCCACAGGCACTTCCCCGGGAACTGATGATATAGTGGCCGTTGTGGCCACATCCCTTGCCGAGCGCGGAGGCATCATCCAGCCCGTTTCACCGGGCCCCCTCTTCCTGCCCAAGCGCATGCCCATCGATTATGACCGCATAAGGGCTCTGCTGGGATTGGAGATGAGCAACATGCAGATTGACAGCTTTCTCAATAAAATGCGGATAGGCGCAGTTGGGGAAGCTACGATCCCCCCCTACCGCATCGACATAACCCGGCAGATGGATCTGGCAGAAGATGTTGCAATTGCGTATGGATATGACAATTTCAAGTTCACCCTTCCAAAGACAAAGCTTTTCGGCCGGCCCCTCCCGTCGCAGGTTTTTTACAACGAAATCAGGAAGCTTATGGTCGGCTTCGGCTTTCTGGAGATAAGGGGCTTCAACTTGGTGTCCCCCCTGGCATCTGCCATGGCGGGCGGCGCCAATATCAGAGTGCTGAATGCCAAGAGCAGTGAATATTCTGTCTTGAGGCCTTCCCTTCTCCCAGGCCTCTACCACCTCCTCTTGAGAAACAAAGACTCAGAATATCCGCAGAAAATTTTTGAAATCGGCAACGTATTCACCCCCGAGCAAAAAGTCAGGCTGGCAGGCTTCATTGCCCACAGCGAAGCTGGGTTTTCTGAAATCAAAGGCATAGTGGATGCCCTGCATACAATGGTGGCGCCCGATGAGGAGCTGAAGTGGGCCAGTGGCAGCCATCCCATGTTCATGGAAGGCAGGACTGCGGTGTCTGACTGGGGGGTCTACGGGGAGCTGGCGCCCGAGCTCTCGCAACAAGTAGGCATGCCTGTCGCAGGCTTTGAGCTGAAACTGGAAACGGATTTATAGGCGGGCCTTTACGTTTTTTATGCTGTTTACTGAGGGCCTTGCCGTAATGGTGACAAGCATAGTCGGGGCGGGCGTTTTTGGACTTCCTGAATTTGCCAAAAATCTAGGCTGGATGTCTGCATTTTATCTTCTGCTTGCATATTTGTTTTCCATCCTTCTTGCCCGCGTGGTCTTATCGTTCACACCCGGAACTCTTGACGAAGAATTTGAAAGGGCGTTCGGCAAAAAGTATGGGAAGCTTACCGAGCTCCTGGACATGGTCATAAGCCTGCTGGCCTTGACTGCATACATAGTCGGCGTCCAGTCGCATCTGCAGGCCAATATCTTCATCCTCCTTTTCTTCATGTTCATACCCTTGATGTTCCACCTGCACTTCCCCGCTTCATTTTCAATCGGACTGACAGCGGTCATTGTAGCCTTCATGACTTCCCTTTCATTTGTGAACCTGAAGTTTGCCGGGGGCTTCCCAGCCACCAGCTTCAGCCCTGCTTTTGGAGGCATGCTGCTGGCCGCTGCATACTTTGCATTCTTTGGGCACAATATGATTCCGCGGGTCCGCACCATAATCCAGCACACCAAGGAGGCGTGGAAGGCCATCATTATATCATTCACAGCAGTTTTTGTCCTGTATGCCCTTTTCACTTTGACTACTATACCCATCGGCGGCTCCGGCCTCTCGACAGTCGTGCTTTCAAGATTCTATGAAGGTAGCACGCCGTCCACAATTGCACTTTTTGCAGCCTTGATTTTCTACACGTCCTTCATCCTTATAGGCCTGCACCTCCAGGAGAAGGTCGGCCACACCCCGCGCGCATCCCTGCTGACAGTTGTTGCTGCCCTCGCCCTCTACGCCCTGACTGAAATCTTCAGCATACCTTTCTCAAGCATAATAGCTTCTGCAGGGTTTGCAGTGTCCCTCTACGCGGTTCTGGCAGGGGTTACAGCGCTGAAAATAAGGAAAAAGCAGAAAAAGGGCGAAAGAAGCAGTATAATTGCCCTGCTGGTGCTGTCGGGCCTGCCCTGGCTCCTGCTCGTCCTTGGGAGCTTTTTGGGCTGATATTGTCCAGCCGGGCATGCGCATGATATCGGCGTTCGACGTATAAAGCTTTAATAAACAGCATACAATTAACGATTTGTGGACATTAGTGTGCTGATTCCTGTCTACAAGGAATTGCAGCGTGCCGAGGCGACGCTGACAAAGCTCAGCGCGGAGCCGTCAAAAGTCAAGTATGAAGTTCTTGTTGCCGCCGACTGCATCAGCAGGGAGGACGCGGGCAGGCTCGAGAAGCTGGGGGCCAAAGTGTTCAGGTCCGCAAAGCGAAGGGGCAAGGTCGAGGCACTCAACAGCACAAGCAAATTTGCCAAGGGCGAGCTGCTGGTCTTTTTGGATTCTGATACTGAACCCGTGAGCAGCCATTTTCTTGATAGTGTGTGGGATTTTTACAAAAAGGAAAAAATCGACATCGGCATGGGCAAGATAAAGGTGGACTGCAAGCGGAGGCTCCACGAGCTGGCCAATATCGACTACCTTTTCACCAACTCCGCCCAGTCGCTGGCGGGAGCCTTTGGCGAAATTCCCGCCCTCAACGGCGCCTTCTTTTTTATGAAGAGGGCGTCCTTTGAGAAAGTGGGCAGATTCTCCAAAGTGGTGGTTGAAGATTTGGACATTGCCCTGAAAGCCTACAGGTACGGGATGCGCTTCAAATACTGCAAAGATATAGTAGTGAAGACTGAAGCACCCAACAATCTGAAGGAGTGGATATCGCAGAGGAAGCGCTGGATTCTTGGAGGCCTCAATTCCTTCGGCGAGGACGGACGCAAGACCGCCATAAAGAAAGCTCCACTGTCCATCGCGTCCATAATGACGGCATATCCTTTTCCATTCACTGCATTGGTCTGGACTTTCCTGCTTTTGCTGCTCCCGTATCCCCTTTCCATCACATCGGTTTTTGCGATATCATACATCTCGACATCCGCAATGATACTCCTTCTAAATCACGTGATGAACTGGAATATCGGATTTGTTCCCGCTCTCAACTACATTTTCCTCTACAGTCCGCTGTGGTCTGTCTTCATATTCACAATGGTGATAATGTCCTTTTTTGAAAAGACACCAAAAATCGAAGATTGGGTTGTTTGATTCACTTTTTGCTTTTCACTCTTATTGCTTTGATGCCTGAAACTTCCTGCAGGACTTTTGGAATTTTTATGACATTCCGGTCCGCATCATAGTTATTCACAAATATTGCAAGCAAGGTCCTTTGTACCGCTGCGCCGGTAGCGTAGAGATTTGCGACGGGAAACTTTTCGTTGTTTATTATTACCTTCGTGTTGAGTTTTTCTGAAATCCATGAACCAACAGTCGCCAGTGAATGGAGCTCCCTGAATTCATTTTGGGCGGGGAACCAGGCTTCGAGGTCGTATTGAATCAGGGCGCGGTTGTCCATGTCGCCGGAGCTGTTCTTGACTATGCGGTATGGAAACTTCAAAGGCCTCATTACTTTCTCGACGCAGTCAATTAAGAATTCCAGTTCCTCCATGTCCCTGCCGGGCTCCACTATGCTGTGCAGCTCGACTTTGTTGAACTGGTGCGTCCGGAATATGCCTTTGGTGTCCTTCCCATGGGAGCCGGCCTCGCGCCTGAACGCAGGCGAAAATGCCACCATTCGGATTGGCAGGTCTTTTTTATTGAACATGGTGTCCCGGTACATCGCAGCCAGCGGGTGCTCTGCAGTGGTGATCAAAATCAAATCATCCTGCGCCAGACTGTAGATGGCATCCTCAAAGGAAGTAAAATATGTTATTTTCTCCTCCACTTCCCTTTTTATCATATAAGGGGGGACTACCGGTGTGAATCCCAGCTTGATGAATTCACGCATGGTGTGAAGCGACAACGCCAAATCCAACACTGCCAATTCATTTTTTTCAATATAAAACCGCGAGCCGGAAATTTTAGACGCAGTTTCGGTGTCGGCCAAATCAAAAAGCTCCACTATGTCTGCATGATGCAACTGTTTTTTGCCGGAGGCCGTGAATTTTGCACCCGGAAACTTCTGCTTGAATTGCTCCTCAAATTCTTTTTTGACAAGGGGGACCCCCCAATATTTGACTGCCACATTCTTTGCATCATCCCTGCCTATCGGCGTTTCTTTGTGCACCCAGTTGGGCAGAGTCAGCTCGATGGACCTCAAAGCCGCTTCAGTTTCATTGAGCCTGCTTTCTTTATCTGAAATCTGTTTTTTGATTTTGCGCACTTCTTCAATTATTTTCTTGTTTTTGGTCTTGGAAAATTCGACAGTTTTTTTGTTCCTTTCAGCCCTTAGGTCATCGACTTCCTTTTTGAGGCTCCGAAACTGTTCATACACTTTCAAACCTTCCCGGAATTTTTCCGGGCTGGTGAATCGGAGGTCCAGAGCTTCCAAGAATTCCTTCTTCTGCTCCCTCAGGTTTTTAATCAAAGGCACAGACAGCACCCCGCTGTAAACTTAAATATCTATAGTTTGGGTGCCGAACGCCCGGCTATATGTTGGTTGGCACGTCAACAAAAATGCTGGGCAGCTTGAATTTTTTCTCCAGCACCCTCCCCAGTGCAATAACTCCAAACTTTTCAGTTGCATAGTGCCCCGCAGCAATAACATTGATCCTGCGCTCCTTGGCAAAATGGTAGCCGTAATGGGCAAGCTCGCCGATAAGGACTGTTGAACCTTCCGGTGCAGTGAAAATTGCGTTGGTGCTCCCGCCACTGCTCACGGTGAGGGTGTCCACAGATTCATCACCGAACTTGAGCTGGCGTATGGGGGCGCCGATTTTTTCATTCACCCTCAGGAGGATTTCGTCGATGGTCTTCCTTGGATGGCACACCCACCGGAAGCGGTCCACCTGCTTTTTTGGTCGAAATCCGAGCGCCTTGATTATCTCCACATTGTTCCCGACCTGCGGGTGTGCGTCGAGGGGAAGATGCGATGCGTAAAGGCTGATTTTGTTTTCAAGAAGGAAGCGCACCCTGTTTGAGGTGGGCCCGACTATCAAAGGCTCCACACCTTTCCAATACATGCCGTGGTGCACAACCGCGAAATTGCACTCGTGGGTTTTCATTTTTTGAAAAGTCTCCATTGAAGCATCAACAGCCAGTCCGACGGTGCCGACTTCATCGGAAGCATGCACTTGGAGCCCGTTTATGCTGGTGTCCTCCGGAAAATCTCCAGACTTCAGGTAATTGGTAATCCAGGATGCAAGGCCGTTGACATCAACCATTCCTGCCACCTCAGCCGAACAGAGCCCCGACCCCGGCGGACGAGCTCTCCTTCATCGCTTTCAGCTTTTCGAGGATTTTGTCCTTGTCCTCTGATTCTTCAAGCCCCTCGAACAAATCCATCTTGAAAATTTCGGGCGCCCCTTTGACTATAAGGACGGTTCCTTTGTCAAGGTCAAAGACGACTGAATCGTAATACTCCGCATCCGCCTTCCTTTTGATTTCGGCATCTTCGACAATCTTGAGCGCGAGAGGCTTTTCAACCACAAATACTTTAGTCTCCATGGAAAACCGTCCCTCCACGGTTTAAATTTCTACCTGCTTTGCGTCACTCCGATCTTCGGGCATTTGTTGTCCAGAGGGCATATACTACAATGTGGCGAGATTGGAGTGCATATCCGTTTTCCAAACGGCACGAACCTGCGGTTGATTTCAGACCACAAATATATCGGCGCGGTTTTTCTCAAGACTTTCTCTGTTTGCCCCGGGGTTTTAGTTTTCACTATGCCTGTCCGGTTGCAGATTCTGTGAACGTGCGTGTCCACACAGACAGAGGGCTTTCCAAATGCGACGGCAACCACAAGGTTTGCAGTTTTTCTGCCAACGCCTGGAAGTCTGACTAAATCATCTATGGTGTCCGGAATTTCCCCCCCATATTCACTCATGATTTTTTCAGCAATGCCTTTCATATACCGGACTTTGGTTTTGTAGAAGCCGATTGGTTTTATGAGTTTTTCAAGTTCGGGTGCAGGCATGTCCAGGATATCCTGGAAGTTTTTCACCTTTTTGAACAGCGCCCTGCACACCTGAGCGGTGGTTTCGTCCCGCGTCCTTGCACTCAGCATAGTCCCTATCAATGATTTGAAAGGCTCCTTGAGAGTGTCTCCGAATGCAATTGCTTTTGTTGCTTTCCGCGCACCCTCCAAGACATCCTCCAGCCTCATGCATTCACCTATTTGAAAAAGGGCTCCCTCCGCCTCACGGCTTCAACGAATGCGTCATCTATGCATGCTTCGCTTGCAGGGTCGAATTTTACATGGTTGTCCTGCCTCAGCAGGCAGGGTTTGAAGCTTCCGTCCGGCGTCACACGAAGCCTGTGGCAGTTGTTGCAGAAGTCCTTGTTGAACATGGGATTCACTAAAGTCACCCAGACCCCATTCACCAGAAATTTTCTTCTTCGGTTGTCATAAAGTTCCGTGCTTTTTTCTGAGTTGGCTTCAAGCCAGGCTTCGATATGCGGGATATTGGGGGCAAGTGTTTCTTTGAAGTTTTGTGAATGGTATTCAATTACCTGGAGGTCTGCACCAAGCTCCTTGGCCAGCGCTGTCATCTCCGGCACCTCATTTTCATTGAGCCCTTTGATTATCGTCATATTCAGCTTGACGGGCAGGCCCGCAGCGATGCTCTGCCGGATGCCGTCAAGGACCTTGGAATGGAGGCCCCTGCCTGTTATTTTTTTGTAGACGGCAGGCCTGCTTGTATGGATGCTTACGTTCATCCTATTGAGGCCCCCCAAATTTTTCAGATTTTCTTCAAGGAAAACACCGTTGGTCACCATTGAAACTTCGTTGATCCCCCTGATGCCTTTTACGGTCTGGATTATTTCCCCTATGTCGGGGCGCAGCAACGGCTCCCCCCCTGTGAGTTTGACCCTGCTGATGCCGTGCCCGGCTGCAACGCTGACTATTCTTCCAATATCTTCCTTTGAAAGCTCCTTTATGGTTTTTGAAGCAGAGCAGATGTTCGGCGTATAGCCTTCATGATGGCAGAAAAAACAGGCAAGATTGCATCTGCCCGTGACAGCAAGCCGGAGGTTGTCCACCTCTCTCCCAAACCGGTCTTTCAACAATAAACAAAAATATAATAGCTTAAATCCCTTAACTTTCTGCAGGGAGCGGACCAGCGGGACCGTAGTGTAACTTGGCCAGCATACAAGCTTTGGGAGCTTGCAGTCGGGGTTCAAATCCCCGCGGTCCCAAGCTTTTGCCCCGCAGGGCAAAACCTTGACCAAAACAAACTCTCGCCGAGTTTGATCAGGGTGGCTGTCCTCCGGACACTTCGGACAGCTGAAAACTTGACTAAAAATAAGACCAAAAGCCAGCCGCCTTCAGCAGGCAGCGTAGCTTTAATAAACCAAAAAAAGACTATTAAACTGTAATCCGGCATGCCCCGATAGCTCAGCCGGTAGAGCACTCGGCTGTTAACCGAGCGGTCGGTGGTTCAAGTCCGCCTCGGGGCGCTGTGGACGAAGCAACTGTAAACGAAAGAGTAAAGGATGTAGAAGTCAAGCTTGACAAGCTCGAGAAGAAAATAGACGCACTCTTAGCTTTGCTCATGCAGGAGTTTTCCCATGATTTTGACATCTCCGAAGACGAAAACATCCTCGAGCTTCCTGAAAGCATCCGTGGCCATGCAGCCATGGACTTCAAGCAGGATTCCGAATTCAACTGATTGCTTTCAGCCTTTCTCTGTCCCGTTCGAGCAGGCTCTCGGCGCCCGGAAAGCTGAGCGGGACTGCCTGTGGCCAGTCAATCAGCCACGGTTTGCCCTTCCAAATCATTACATTATATTCACTCATGTCGCCGTGCACTATGCCTACCTCCACTGCCCTTTCATATGCTTCAATTGTTGCATCGGCAAAGCGGGATTTCTGTTTTCCGAAATCTGCGAGGAGGGGTGCAGAGAGGTCGTCACCAATAAATTCCATGGCTATTACGTGCCTGTTTATCCCCAGCGGTTTTGGAACATTCACTTTTTTGCTTTTGGCAAGCTTGTCCAGTGAGCGGAATTCAATCTGCGCCTTTGCCCTTTCCACCACAACCGGCCTGTCGATTCTACCCACTTTTTTCTTCCACCATTTCAGGGCCGTGTATGCGAGCGACTCGCGGATTTTTGTGAATTCTGCAGAATAATATCTGTGGAATTTGAGCGCAATCTTTTTGCCACCCTTTAGTCCGAGGACAACCTTGGCCTCCTTGCCCTCCCCAATTATGTGGCCCAAGTCATCAATAACTCCGTGTTTCTTCAGGTCCCATACAGCCAGCATATCTTTCCCCCTTTCTTTCAGCTTGACTGAGGGCACTCCCATCTTCCCCGATGAATCCCAGCCGATAAAGCCCGC
>CAZJUS010000025.1:0-11705 GCA_964549355.1 Candidatus Undinarchaeota archaeon
GTCTTGGTCCCCGGTTCGAGCTGGGTCCTTCCGGCGTCCTGCACCATGTAGTTGGGCAGCCCCTCCCGGTCCGCCCACCCTTTGAACTCAATCATGGTCCTCAGGTCGACTTTGACTGCTATCTTGGCCTCCCCCTCCACGCTCCACTGCCTTACCAGCTCGGGGGTCTGCTTGACGGCCTTCTTGTATGCCCCCAGGGAAGCATGGCAGGCCTGCACGGCGATTTTGCCCTTGCCCATGCCGAGGTCGTTGCGGATGAGGATTACCTGCTTGATTTCCACGAAAGTTCTCAGTTTATTAGGATTTAAGCATTTATGATATGCAAACAAAGTAGGTGAATGCAGGATGGGGGGTTTACAAATAAGCCCGCCTTTTTTCTTAACGCTTATTTATCTTCTCCTGCATGGTTTTTTGTGGGGAATGACGGAAGAGTTGTGTTTTCAGCTTTCTTTCTGCTTTTTGCCGTTTTTGCATACGACATAAGCCTGGACGCCCCCTCTTCCGCCCGCACTTATGAATCCTGGACCTTGGATGCGTTTGTCGAAGACGGCGGAGCCCCCGTTCCCTACCCCAGCTGCACTGTAATGCTCCGCCATGATGGCCTGGATTACGGCCCTTATTCAATGGAGGCGCTGTCCGACAGGGCCAGGCATACCGAGCAGTTTGATGACACGGGGAGCTACGGGGTCAATGTCACATGCGGGAACAGCAGTGCAGGCATGGAAGTGCAGGTGTCCCCCAACTCCCAGTTGGCTTTGGGCATAAGCTCTGCGGATTCAGTCGGCGACACGCTCCAGATAACCGCAGACTATGAAGACCTCTTCGGGAGCGACATAACAACGGCCGCCTGCACTGCCCATATCTATGTGGACGGCGAGCTTTTCCAAAGCATCTCCATGTATTACAATTATGTGGATTCGGCGTACTATGTTTCGGCAGTGATTGAAGCAAGCGGCGACTACGAAGTGGAGGCCACCTGTTCAGCGCCCGGCTACTTCCAGCTTTCCCGCTCCGAATATTTCAGCATAAGCAAAAACCCCGTGGTCGTCAATGTTGAAAGCTCATCCTTGTCGGGATACTACGGCAGTACAGTCGCCACTTCGCTTTCGTTTTATCCGCAGAGCGCTGTGTGCACTTCAAATTACGGGAATTTGGTCCGGAGCGCATCCAATTCATACACCTTCAGGATGGACCTGGATTTTGTTGGAGTCCGGCAGGTGGCCGTAACATGCTCCGCAACGGATTTTCTTTCGACTTCAAAAATCATAAGCGTCACTTCGAGCACCCTGCCCACCACCCTTTCAGTTACTGCATCGCCTGAGTATCCCTTCTCTTTCCAACAGTATTACCTCACACCTCTGTTTTGGGACAAATACGGCAATGAAGTGCAGGGGGCTTCCTGCACTGTGAGAGTGGACAATGAAACTTCGGCAGTTCCCAGTTTCCAGCCTGCAGGCTTCCAGGCTCCCGCCGGGCCTGCCGGCCAGCATATAAGGGTTGCATGCTCAAAGACCGGCTATGAATCTGCCGAAATCACTGCTGTTTTGAATATCCGCCCAATTCCCCTGTCGGGGGTCCTGGAATATGCGCAGAATGTAAAGCAGAGTGAGCCCTTTGAAGTCCGGGTTGCCCTCAAGCCGGGGGTCGCCGGCACCTGCACCCTCAACGGCAGAATTATTTCACGGACAGGCGTTTTGGAAGGAAAAATTGAAGACAAAACTATTGATGTCCTGGGGCAGGGGGTCTTCCGCCTCCAGACCGAGCTCTCGGGGACCTTCAAGTTCAATGTGGAATGCAGTTCCCCGGGCTATACTCCGGTTGAGAAAACGGGGGAGATTGAAATTACTGTTCTTTCCAGAAGCGAGGAGCTCAGTGCAACGATAATCTTAACTATCCTCACTGCCATACTGGCTGTGGGCTTCGTCTTGATAAGGAGGTACCTGTAATGCTCGGAGACCTTTTTGCTGTGATGATGGAAACGCCGATGCTCATGGTGATTTTTGTCGTCGACCTGTTTCTGATATTCACGATCTTTTTCTATGTGCTCAAAAAAATTTACAAGAAGAAACGCCCCGGGCAGAACATCCTGGCGTTCTTCAACAGGTTCCGGCTTAAAATGAAGAAGGGGGGCATATCCAGCGTAGAAGCTTTGTACGATTTTGTAGTGGAGTCTTATGTTGGAAAAGGGAAGGAGGCGGGGGGATATAAAACCCGCAAAGCCATCCTGGAGCGCATCAAAGCGAAAAAGAAGCCGGAAGAGTATGAAATCGTCAAGGCCGTTTTTGACGGCTACGAAATGAAAAAATATGGAGGAGGCGTCTACAATGAGGCGACTGTGGTCAGCAACTTGTTTAATCGTTTTCGCTCTCTTTAATTTTGCCCCTGCGTTTGCAGGCGTAGTGCTTCCCGGGGCCAATGAGACTGTGGAAGCCCTTTCGTTTATGCCCTCCGCCCTCGAAGACCTCGAGAATGAAGGCAAATTTGTATTGTTTGATGAGAGGGGGGTCCCGTATGGTTTTGTTGACAACGGCACATTCACCGACAGCATAACTTACGGCAACCTGACCATTACCGCACCTTCTGCATCCGGAGCCGAAGGAGGTGCAATCATCGGCAGCTATTCAATGCAGAGTGCGGCTGAAGACATTGCAGGGATGAGGCTCAATCAAGGAGAGGAAGTGGATTGGGACATTCTGCGCCAGCAGGACTTTTTGAAGTATGCTTATTATTCACAAAGGTACGGTGATTTTGAAACTTTTATTCAGGACGGTTTGGGCATCAACAGCAAGCAACAAGGCATTGATTTTTTGAATTCACTTACTCCCGACTTGGCCAACGAATTCATGAGCAGTTTTGAAGCACTTGATGCAGGTAAAACAGGATATTCCCAATACAAGGAATTGCTTGATGCATTGAATAAAATAAACAACCAGGACCTCAGCAGATATCTTGATGAGGATACCTTGAACCAACTGAATGAATTTATAGAAAATGCGAAGACTGATTTAGCGAAAAGTATGCTGGAGGACGTCCTCAAAAATATAAATGAAGATGAACTCAGAATGCTCTATGAGTTGCTCAAGCATGTTGATTATAAGACGCTTTACCAAATTGCAAGGGATTACGCCCGCGATCTGGCAAGGGATGGGACGCTTGATGAACTGGGCAACGCCATCAAAAACAGCGGAGTTGGGAGGGATGCACTGGACGCATTCCAGGCTTCCGCTAAAACTTTCCTGAAAGAGCATTTTTGGGATTTTCTTCCAAAAAACACCAGTTATTACCTTTTGGCAGCTGCTGTAGCTGTTTTTGTGTTGACTTTGAGGGGGGTTGGAGGATGATAAAGAAATATCAGGACTTTGTGTCGAGTGCAGGAGAAGTTTTGGTCGGGTATGAAAAAATAATCGAAGGGCTCATGATTGCCCTCTTGTGTAAAGGGCATCTTCTGCTTGAAGGCCCTCCAGGTGTTGCGAAAACTACTTTGGCCAAGACCTTTTCAAAATTGGTTGACGCAGGCTTCAAGCGGATACAATTCACTCCTGACTTGTTGCCGACTGATATTGTGGGGACTATGATGTTCGACCCAAAAAAAAGTGAATTCCGTGTTAGGAAGGGCCCCATATTCACAAATGTAGTCCTGGCAGATGAAATAAATCGCGCATCTCCAAAAACTCAAAGTGCTCTACTGGAAGCGATGGAAGAAAAACAAGTTACTATTGAAGGCTCTACTTTCAAATTGGATCAGCCGTTTATTGTCATGGCTACACAGAATCCGGTTGAACAGGAAGGCACATACCCTCTGCCCGAGGCTCAGCTTGATCGTTTTCTGTTCAAAGCATCTGTCGATTATCCTTCCAAAGAAGATGAAAAGAAGATTGTAGAAAAAAAAGTCGCCAAGAAAGAAGCAAACTTGAAATTTATTTTCAGCAAGCAGGATATACTGAAAATGCGGACAGAAGTATCAAAGGTCTATGTTTCCAGCAATATTATTGAATACATAACGTCAATTGTAACCGGGCTTAGAAAGAATCCGGTGGTTGCATGGGGGCCGAGTCCGCGCGCATCAATTGCGCTCATGCATGTGGGAAGGGCGCTGGCATATTTGAATGAACGGAATTTTGTGACGCCTGAAGATATCAATCAATATGCAGTTTGGACACTGCAGCACAGAATTGGCGTGAAGCCCGAGAATGAAATCGAAGGCGTTACAACAGCCGGAGTAGTGGGTGATGTGTTAGAGCAAGTTGATGCAGTATGAAGCGGAATTTTAAACCCTTGATTAGAAATTTTATAATAGGCATGGTTTTCTTTCTTTTTTCACTTCTGCCTATCCGTCAAATTCTGCTGAACATTCACTTGTCAGATCCAAACGCCGATTTTGTTTTCGTGCTTTTTGCGATTGCCGCCCCCCATATAATCCGAATGATTTCCATCGGCATCCTTTCATATGCAATATTCACTATGGTGAGGATGATGACTCTGCCAAGAAAACTGGTCGAGCGTTCAGTTTACAGGCTCCGGAAAAAAAAGTTTTTCAAAAATCTCATTTATGCGGGCATAGTACTGGTCATGTTCCTTTTCCCCGGCAGGTCTGGAGTTGCCATACAGACCATTGTCGGAAACATCTTTGGCTTTCTGCCTGCAGGTTTCAGCGTTCTTTATCCGTTTTTTCTGCCTGTTGGCTTCATGGATGTCCTGCTTTTCGTCCAGGCCTTTGTGGTTGCCTCGTTCTTAATGCATCTGCTTAAAATCATCAGCCTCCGCTTCGCAACTATTACTGCTGAAGTAAATCAAAAAGTGGTTGACCGCAGCAGGAAGGTCAAGTTCACTCTGAGGGCGAGGTCCCCTTTTCCGGCAGTGCCGAAGCCCATACTTCCGTTTAAGATGAAGTTGAAAAGCAAAAGCAGTTTTTTTGGCAACATGTATGAGCTCAAAGCTGAAGGCAAAATGGATGTTGGTTATTACAGATACGATGTATTGAAGTTTCAGATTGCAACCTTTCCGTTTTTTTTCTCAACAGTCTTCAAGGCCACAAATACTCCTGCTGAATTCACTGTCCTGCCGAAAATAAAAATTAAAAATTCACTTTATGTGAAAAATCCGTTTATCGTTCACGAAACGGGAGATCTCATAAAAAAGGTAAGCGGCAGTTCGCTTGAATTTGCAGGCATAAAGGAATTTTCCACAGGCGACCCGATTTCTAAAATTTGGTGGAAGGGTTTGGCTAAGAACCCCGACCACCTTCTCAAAAAAGATTTTTTCAGCTCGGCAGAAGACCGGTGGGTCTTGGTGGTGGATTTGTCCGACCCCGGCATGGCCAAAGAAGACGAGACGGCGATCCTGAACTTCTGCAGAGCTTTCATTGAAATTTTCACGCGGAAGGACATATCAGTAGGGATACACATAATTTCCCCTGCCAGCTCCTTTATTTCCTACTCTTCGAAGAAGCGGGAGCTTTTGTCTTTCCTGATCAAGCATTGGGTCGAATTCCGCCACCTCAGCAGTGAAGGGGCCCGGCTGATTTTGAAGGACGTGATTGGAAGGGATTCAGAGATAGTGGAAAATCGGTGCAAGTCAAGCGGAATTTCGCTTTCATCCTTTTTTATCTATGCAGGCTTGATGAAGAAGCCGAAGCAGTTGTTCCATTGGCGCCGGAAGGCGGTCTTCAAAAAAAGCATGATGGCTTTTGCCAGGAATCTCAAGAAATCGGGCAAAATTTTGGTGGTCACCCCCGGCATGGAGGAGGAGCTGGTGGATGAGGTCAAAAAAATTGCAGCGGTCAAAAAATGCCAGCTTCTCTTCACGAGCTTTGAAAGAGTCCCGAAAGTGAGAAGCTATGTGATGCCCCGGAAAAATCCCGAGGGTTCTGTATGGAGGCTGATTTATGCTTGACCCCTTTGGACTGATGAAGAAGACGGCAGGCAGGATGTTGATTTTCTTGTTGCTGCTTTATGCGGTGTATTTCACCCTCTTTGTTTTTTCCAGCTTTTCATGGGATGCAAAATTGGTGGCAGTTTCAGTTGTGTTTCTGCTGGCATCGGTTGCAGTCAGGCTTGGCGGAATCAATCAGTAGCCATATCAAAAGAAGGCAGTCAGGAGCAGGGATGCTGTTATGAAATAGACGCTCATTGAAATTACATCCATGGTCGTTGTGAGAAGCGGGCCTGTTGATACTGAAGGGTCCATGCCCGCCCTGTCGAATATTATGGGCAACATGGTCCCTACAACATTTGCCATCATCAGTGAAACTGTGATTGAGATGCCCACAATGGCTCCGATCCTCCAGGAGTTCAGCCAGACCAAGGAAAGCGCAGCGGACAGAAGCCCCAGCAGGCCCCCAACCACGAGCCCGACTTTTATATCGCGCAGAAGAAAATTCCGGACGTTCTTAATTTCTTCGTTCATTATTCCCTTGATTGCCACAATTGAACTCTGAATGGAGGAATCCCCCGACAGGCACATCAGCACCGGCAGAAAGAATGAAAGCGAGATGTATTGTGAAAGCAGGCCGTCAAAATGCCGTATGATATTGCCCGTCAGTATGATTTCTCCAAAGACTGTGAACAGAAGCCAGGGCACCCGGGCTTTTACTGAATCAAAAACGGGAGCATACGCCGCCTCTTCAAGATTTTCAATACCTGCGAGTTTTGACAGGTCTTCATTCACTTCAAGACGGTATGCGTCGATTACGGCATCAATCGTAATTGCACCCAGCAGAACTCCCCGGCTGTCGACCACGGGCAGACAGGTTGCATCCTTCTCCACGAAAATCTTGACAACTTCTTCCTGGTCGATTTCCGGGGCAATCTCAAGCACATCCCGGTTGGCGATATCCTTCATTTTCTTTTTTTTATTCACAAACAGCAGGTCTTTTGTTTTCACTTCCCCAAAAAAGCGCCCCTTGTCCAGTATGTAGATTGCATCGGGCAGACGGCTCCCTTTCAACTGCTTCAGGACATGCCCCACGGTTTCATTCTTGCCGAAGGTCCGGATCTCCGAGGTCATCAGCCCTCCGGCGGTATTGTGGGGGAATTTCAGGAGCTTATTCAGCTCCGCTTTTTTTTCATCCGGCAGCTTCAGGAAAACTCTGACAGCTTTTTTGGTCGGAAGCTCCTGCAACAGGTTCACTGCCTTGTCATCCCTCAGATGTGTTATGATCTTGGCGAGCTTCGAGATTTTCAGGTCCCTGATTATGGTTATCCTTATTCCAACAGGGAGTTCAAAAAGGAGTTCTGCAAGGAAGTCGTCTTCAAGCTGGGCTATTGTGTTTTTTCTTTCCTGCCTGTTCATGTCCAGCAGAAGTTTTGCGAACCCACGGGGGGGCGTTTCGGAAGACAAGAAACTGATGACTTTTTTGTCTTTTGCAAGTCCGTCCAGCTTGTGCACACATTTACTGGGAAACGGCATTATTTATTGGTTCCTTGCCGGCCACCCCGCAAAGTCACAGCCCCAGCTTTTCGGCGAGGGATTTCCACCAGGGCGCCGGCATCTCTTTTTCGCCGTTGGCTATCGCAACGATTTCATCCAGGGTCTTGAAGGAAGGGGCGCCCGTTTTGAACACCGGCCGGACGGAGCCGAAGACTACAAATGAAGGGGTGCCCATCGCATTGAACTTCCGCGACCACCTCTTGCCTTTCTTTGATGACGAGTTGATTTCGACAAATTCAATTGCGTTCTGCCTGCAGTATCTCCTTATGGTCTCGGCGGCCTGCGGGCAGTGCGGGCAGGTGTAGCTTGTCAGCAGTTCGATTTTCACGAGTATCGCCCCACAATGTCTTTGATGAATGGGATCGCCCTCACGCCGACGAAACTGTCCACGACCTTTCCGTTTCTGACCAATAGGACTGTCGGGATGCCCTGGACTCCCAGCCTGGCCGCCTCCTGCGGGTGCTGTTCGGTGTTGAGCTTTGCAAGGACGAAGCCCATCTCCCGGGACAGCCTTTCCAGAATCGGCCCGAGGATTCTGCAGGGCATGCACCAAGGCGCCCATAAATCAACCAGGACCAGCTTCTCTCTGCTCTTCTGGAGGACCTCCTCCAGCGAGGCGATGTCCAAGACCCCATGCTCCCGCTCCTGGAGCTGCCTAAGGATTTCAAGTTTTTTCCGGTTCCTTATCCTTTCAAGCTCATCCACATCGATGCCTGAAACAGGGCTTTTAAAAAACTGCTTATTAATTATAAGCAACGCCCCGGCCGAGCCGACTGCGAACAGTTACCCTTCCCGACCCAAGTACGGAATTTGTACGGGGCCTGACCTTAAAGAATTCTACGCTTAGTTCTTATGAAAATGCAAAATACTTTGTGAATTGTTGGTGCGTGGATTTCTGAAGCTAGGCATTCAGAAGCAAAGATGCCTTCTGAAGATATGAACACGAAGGGGGAGTTTATGGGCAACTCATGCAAACCAAAGAATTTTATTATTCCACCGATTTGAATGAAATGTTCCCCTCCATCAACGATGAAAAAAACAAAGTTCTCCAGCACGATGGAAACTCCCGCGTGGTGGCGAACCCTGGAACAGGCAAGACCTTACTTCTTGCATATAAGTACTGCCAGCTCGTCCAGAGCGGCATTCCCCCTGACCAGATACTTTGCCTCACGTTTACCCGCAAGGCAAGGGCGGAAATGGAAGACCGCATCCGCAATGTCTTGAAAAATGAAATGGTGAAGTTACACATCCCCAACGTTTACACCTTCCACTCATTCGCCCACGACACGCTTAATGAGACGAACATCGTCTCCTCCAACATTATGAGGTACGTGATTTTCAAATTCCTGAAAAAGCACGAAGTGTTTTCCTATGGGGATAATTACTTGCTTGGCACAATCGTACCTCGGATTGAGAATCTCCTGCGCTACTTGAAGAATTTCAACATAATTGCAGACACACTCAATTCTGATATGCTGAAAGCGAATTTGCCAGAGTCAAAGTTCGAGCGTGAAGATTTGGAGCAGTTTGCCGGGTGGTTTGTGGAAATCTTCAAAGAATATGAGCGCGTCAAATTCAAGAAAGGCAAGGACTATGCAGATTTGCTCATTGAGTTCTTGAAGCTCAAGAATCCCCCGAGGTTCAAGTGGGTGCTTGTTGATGAGTTGCAGGATGTGAACAAGCTTGAAGCGGAGATTGTGCGGAGGTGCGCGGAGAATTTCTTCGTGGTGGGGGATAAGAAGCAGGCAATATTTGGGTTCCAGGGCGGGTCTATGTACAATTTTTCAATGTTCGAACCTGCGAAGGAATTCGTACTCAAGGAGAACTTCCGCAGCACCAATGAGATTCTGCGCTACGCCTCCGAGTATTTCAAGAAAAGCAAGGATGAGCGCATGCGTTCAGAAGTGGAAGGCCTCGCCAATCCTGGAGCGGAAAAAGGGGAAAAGCCAAAGGTGTTTAGGATTGAAAAAGGTGATGAAGACCTGATTGCAAGCTTCATCACAACCCTACAAGGGCGAGTGTGCGTAGTGGCGCGGACGAACGCGCAGGTGCAAAAGCTCTCACGCAGGCTGAGGGAAATGGGAGTGCCGCACGAAACCACTTATGACTCTGCAAGCAGCTATGTCAAGGGGCAAATCATAGCATTCATAAAAGGCCTGCTGAGCAACGAGCCTAAGGACTTGCAGCAAGCCCTGTTGACTCCTTTCTTCCCCGCGCCGATTCAAGAGGTGTTTGAATTCCTCGAGCGCGGAGGAGACCCACTCAAAGCGTTTCCTCGATTCCGGGAGCTTCGTGGGCGAGCCAAGTGTCTGGCAGATCTTGTGGAGGTGCTTGAGGATGTGGTGCTTCCGGTGGCGGTTGCCCACGGAAAGGAGTGGGTGCTCGCCACGCAGAACATTGCGGGCGCCCTGGAAGATGCGCAAGAAGTGGCTGAACGCATTGGGGAACTTGAGGCATTTCTCCAAAGCTCGGACCTGCTCGCAGATGAGCTGGCTGCGGACAGCAAGCTGACCCTGACCACCGTCCACAAGGCGAAAGGGAAGCAGTGGGACACTGTGATTTACTGGCCATCAAAACCCCACAACCAGACCAGCCACGCGGATATTGTGGCGGAAGCTGCCCTGCTGTCGCAAGGGATTGACACGCGCGAGGAACTTGAAGAGGAATGCCTGCGCATAGATTTCGTTGCCATGACCCGCGCGAAGAAACGGCTGTACATATTCACGGAAAAGCCGGACGGCTACCTGAACGAGTTTGCTGAGTTTGAGAAGCTGTCGCTTGAAAGGCGGGCGGGCAGCACTCAGGAGCGGCTTAAGGAGGCCTTTGCACTTTTCGTAAATGGGGAGCTGGAGGCAGCGAAACGCTTGCTTGAGCGCGAGGAAAAGTGGTTCTTGCCTTACCTGAAGAGCTATTTCTCCCGGCTCAACCACATCTCTTTTTCACAGCTACTGCCCCCTGAAGACTACCTGCTCAAAAAAGTGCTGTGCATTAGTTCGCGTAACCCTGCAATTGACCTCGGAACGAGAGTGCACGAGTTCGTGAACAAGAGGCTCAAGGATGAGCCCGCGGGAGAGATACCTGATGAGATTGCCGGCAATATTGAAAATCTACTCAGCAGGATCCAACGCAAGTTTCCCCGCATGGTTGGAAGTGAACTTGTCTTCACGCTCCCCGTCAATGAGATATTCGATGTAGAAGAAGAACTTCCGTTCACGGGAAAAATTGACGCTGTTTTCACCAATGGAGATGAACATCTTATAGTGGACTGGAAAACCTCCGCACGGGAGAAAGGTTCAGATTACCGCCAGCAGCTCGCAGTCTACCGCCGCGCGTATTCCGTGCAATACGGCGTGCCTGAGGAAAAAATTAAGGTAGCAATTGGATATGTAGCACTGCGCAAGCGCATTAATGACGGGCACTTCTATGCGAATCTGGACGAGAGGCAACCTGCTCCCTCTGCAATTAGGACTGTGGAAGGAAAAGTGCGCACCCTCCTTGAGTGGAAGGAAGACCCGGGCAGGTTCATTGGGGCCCTAAAGAAAACCTGTAAAGATAATTTAGTTGTAAAGAGGTTGATTGAAGTCACA
This sequence comes from Candidatus Undinarchaeota archaeon, assembly GCA_964549355.1. GTDB lineage: Archaea > SpSt-1190 > SpSt-1190 > SpSt-1190 > SpSt-1190 > JAAOXW01. The sequence goes on from CAZJUS010000025.1 coordinate 11,016, forward strand.
GCGGTGGATGATCTTGTCTAGACTGCTTGTAAAGTCGTAAATCCAAATAGTATCCACGACAGTAGAAATTAAACAATTTGTCTAGACCAACTATTTCACCATACGCCCATATTATCTACAACAGTAGAAATTAAACAATTTGTCTAGACAGTCAAGGTAAAAGTGCAGGGTATAAGCAGATCTACAACAGTAGAAATTAAACAATTTGTCTAGACCTGAACGGGGGATGGTGTTATTTATTGGTTTCATCTACAACAGTAGAAATTAAACAATTTGTCTAGACCCGCAGAAAGATGGGAGAAATTGCCTTCGGATCTACAACAGTAGAAATTAAACAATTTGTCTAGACCCAAATGATACCCCAACTGACGACCAGCATCTACAACAGTAGAAATTAAACAATTTGTCTAGACCCCTATGTGCAGACCGCTAACTTACGAATCTACAACAGTAGAAATTAAACAATTTGTCTAGACTGAATTACTCGGGAGAATATGGAATAACTGATCTACAACAGTAGAAATTAAACAATTTGTCTAGACCGATTACCGTCTTGTTGGCCTTGCTCGCATCTACAACAGTAGAAATTAAACAATTTGTCTAGACCAGGATAAGTGAAAGGCAAAAAACTGTAAATCTACAACAGTAGAAATTAAACAATTTGTCTAGACCCAAATGATACCCCAACTG
>CAZJUS010000026.1:0-11070 GCA_964549355.1 Candidatus Undinarchaeota archaeon
TACCCGCAACCGACAAAGTCCGCGACTTCCAGCTCAGAAAGGACATGACTGTCAATGAACTGCTGGCCCAGATGCGCGCATCCGGGGGCTTCACCGCCAAGAAGCTGGGGGTTGCTGCAGAAATCCTGAAGGACATGGTGGCCGACAAGGCCTCGACCAATTTTTTCAGCTTCCCCGCATGCATCAACGCCACCGGCACCCGCGGGGCCGTCCTGGAAGCAGTCAAGCGGGGCTGGTTCAAAGTCCTGATTGGGACGTGCGGGACCCTCGACCATGACATAGGCAGGCTTTTCGCCGACTACTACCACGGCAGCTTCCAGATGGACGACAATGAACTGCGCCACCAGCACATCTACAGGCTGGGCAATGTCCTGGTGCCGGAGGAAAGCTACGGGGCCCCGATTGAGGATTTCCTGGCCGAGATGTTCAAGGACATGGGCGAGGGGGAGATGGGGACCCATGAATTTGTCTGGGAGATGGGGAAGCGTCTGGAAAACCATCCAAAAAAAGGGGAAAGTTTGATTTATTGGATATACAAGAAGAAGATTCCTTTCATTATTCCCGGCCCGTATGATGGTGCAGTGGGCTACAATTTGTGGCTCCACCAGCAGGACCACAAGCTCAGGCTGGACCTGACCCGGGACGAGAAGCTCCTCAGCGACACTGTGTTCAGGGCCGAGAAGACCGGAGCCCTGATAGTCGGAGGAGGCATAAGCAAGCACCACACCATCTGGTGGAACCAATTCCGCGACGGGCTCGACTATGCTGTCTACCTCACCACAGCAGTTGAGCACGACGGCTCACTCAGCGGGGCGCGCCTGCGCGAAGCGGTCAGCTGGAACAAAGTCCAGGAGAATGCCAGGTATGTAACGGTGGAGGGAGACGCCACAATCACCCTGCCGATTCTGATGGCAAGTCTGCTTTAGGCTGTTGCAGCTTTCTTGCTCTTCTGCGCTTTTATCTCAAAAATAGGCGTTTCTTTCCTTTTGATCTGCTTTACCAGTTTGCTGCCGTTCACCAGTGCATTGGCGACCACATCCTCGAGAGTCTTGACAGGAATCACTTCAAGCTTCTTGATTTTTTCAATGACTATGTCCTTCATATTGCTTTCCGGAACGAGAACTCTTTTTATGCCTGCTTCAATAGCTGCTTCAAGCTTGGGATTTATGCCTCCGATGGACAGGACGTCCCCTCTGATTGAAAGCGAGCCCGTCATAGCGGTGTCCTGCCTCACCTTGGCCCGTGAGATGGCGGAGATTATAGCATTCGCAACTGCAATGCTGGCGGAGTCCCCCTCCACGCCCTCATAGGTCTGGAGGAACTGGACGTAGATGTCATACTCGCGCAGGTCCTTGCCGAACCACTTGCGGATTGTGGCCGACACATTCTTTACGGCCTCATTGGCAATCTTCCCCAGGTTGCCGGTGGCAATGACCTCGCTTTTGGTCCCGCTGCAGGGCACCACTTCGGCCTCAATCGGCAGGACTATGCCCGCGTCGCCCAAGACTGCCAGGCCGTTCACCCTCCCGACCATCTCCCCCTCAGTCATTATGACCTGGTACTCCTTCTTCCGGTCGATATACATGTGGGCCACCTGCTTCTCCAGGGGCCTCGCCCTCAGGACAGCCTTCATTATGTGCTTCTTGCCGACAAGCTTGGCTTTTTCCTGCTGTGCCAAATCCCCTGCAGCGCGGATTAAACCCCCCAGCTCCCTCAGCCGGAGCGTCAGATGCCCTTTCCTGTCGGCCATCCTTCTTGCAATCCTTATGATCTCGACAATGCCCTGGGTCGAAAAGTGCGGGATTTTTTTGTCCTTCCTCACTTCCTGGGCAATGAACCTGATCAATTTTTCTTCATTCTCCTTGGTGTCGGACATGGTCTCATTCATGAACACCTCATATCCGCTGCCCTGGACCCTGCTCCTCATCGCCGGATGGATTTTGCGCATGGTGTCCAAATTGCCTGCAGCCACCAGGACAAAGTCGCAGGGGGCGGGCGTTGTCCTGACCATGGCGCCGGCGCTCCTCTCGCTCCGGCCGGTGATTGGAAATTTCTTCTCCTGCATGCCGGTCAGCAGGGCCACCTGCATCTTGGGTTCCAGAGTCGCAATTTCATCAATGAACAGCACCCCCCTGTGGGCGCGGTGGATTGCACCTGCCTCCACCCTTTCATGGGATGGGGTCTGGAGGCCTCCCGACTGGAAGGGGTCGTGCCGGACATCGCCGAGCAGGGAGCCTTCATGGGCGCCCGTCGCATCAACAAAGGGCGCCTTCTCCCCGGTGCGGTGGCTGACCAGCACCTTGGGTATATTGATGATTTTGCTGGTCTTCAGCTGCTGGCTGAGCATCATCAAAAATGCAGCTGCAATAATTCCGCTGAAGAGGGCCTGCGGCATCCGCATAATGAAAGTGTAGTAGAAAGTAATCACCCCGATGGCAACCATCAAGGCTGTGATTATAGTGCTCCGCGTACTGGAGACCATCTTGGCTTTCTCCCGGAACTGGTGGGCCACCACCTTGCCGTACCCCGCGGGGAAGGATTTTATGATTGGTTTGTTCTCGTCTTCAGGATTCGGGAACACCACGAGGTCCTCCAGCTCCTCAACAGGCAGGAGCTCCGACATCCCCTGCGCCAGCATGCTCTTGCCCGTCCCGGGCTTTCCAATCAAAAGTATGTGCCTCTTCTGGAGGGCCGCCCTCTTGACAATGTCGACCGCTTTCTCCTGCCCGATCACTTGGTCAATGATTTTCGGAGGCACTTTTATGGATGCCGTCGATTTCGGAATTTCCGCCTTAAAACCTCTTACCTTGACCACCCAAGTTGTTGGATTTAACCTTTAAAAAGCTCTGTTTTCATCAGGAAGCATCCGGGAAATTTTTCCATGCTTGTGGGGCATCTCTTTTATATGGACGCCCCCTTCCTTTTTCATGTACACCAAGACGGCAGAAATCCCGCGGAAATCCGGGGAGCAGGTCAGACTGCGGGGCTGGGTGCACCGGCTCCGCCGGCTGGGGGGCAAAATTTTCGTAGTCCTCCGCGATTCAACCGGACTCATCCAGGCGGTGGTTGCTGCCAATAATGTCCACGGAAAGCTCGACACCGAGGCTTCAGTTGAAATCGCAGGAAAAGTGGTCGCCGACAAGAGGGCCCCGCGGGGCTTCGAAGTCCAGGCGACTGAGCTGAAGGTCATCGGCGAATCGGCGCCGGACTGGCCGTTCCACAGGTACCTCAGCACCGAAATGGAGCTGGACCTGCGACACCTCTGGGTGCGGAGCACCAGGATTCAGAATGCACTCAGGGCCAAGGCAACCATCATCAGGGGCCTCAGGTCCTATCTTGACACGCACGGGTTCACTGAAGTGGCGCCCCCTATTTTTGTGAGCTCCGCCTGCGAAGGGGGCTCGACTTTATTTGAAGTCCCGTATTTCGGCGGAAAAGCATACCTCTCCCAGTCGGGCCAGCTCTACTCGGAGTCCGTCCTGCCTGCCCTTGAGAAAGTATATGCATTCGCCCCAAGCTTCCGGGCGGAGAAATCCAGGACCCGCCGCCACGTAACTGAGTACTGGCATCTGGAGCCTGAAGTTGCCTGGATTGGCTGGAAAGAGAACATAGACCTGCAGGAGCGCCTGCTCAAGGACACCATCAAATTCCTGCTTGACAGCAGTCCGGTCGTCATGGAAAACTTCCAGGACAGGATACCCGAACTGGAAAAATGGCGGAAGCAGAAATGGGTGCGCATCCGGTACGAGGAAGCTATTGATTTGCTGAAGACCAAACTCAAATTCCCCAAAGCCAAAATCGGGGAGGACCTGGGCACCAAGGAGGAGCTGGCCCTGACCGCCCACTTTGACGGCTTCGTTGCAGTCACCCACTATCCGCGCGATATGAAAGCCTTCTATATGAAGGTGGACGAGCAGGACCCGAGGTGGGTGCTGGCCAACGACACCCTGGCCCCCTATGTGGGGGAGATTATTGGAGCCAGCGAGAGGGAGTGGAGGCACGACCTGCTGCTGGAGAATATGAAAATACACAAGCTCAACCCCAAGGACTACTCATGGTATCTGGACCTGCGGAAATACGGCTCGGTCCCGCACAGCGGTTTCGGCCTGGGCATTGAAAGGTTCATGATGTCCCTGCTCAAACTGGAGCACATCAGGGACACCCTGCCGTACCCGCGCTTCATGAACAGGACTTATCCATAAGGATGATTCACCGTGTATACCTGCTGTCCACCGGCCTCAGCCGGGCCTTCTTCCTCAGGTCTTCAATATTCTTGGCCCCTGTATGGGCCATCCCGCTCTTGACACCGTTCACAAGCTCGCGGAGGACATCTTCGACATTCCCGGAATATGGAACCAAAACTTCCCTGCCTTCCACCGCACGGCCGTACCCGTGCCTGCTTCCCAGGGCCTCTTTCGACGCCATCCCCCTGTAGATTCTGTACTTGACGCCGGACTCGCTTTCGACCATCTTCCCGGGGGCCTCATATGTGCCTGAAAGCAGCCCGCCGACCATGACCGAGTCGGCGCCGATTGCAAGGGCGATGGTGATGTCGCCCGACTTCTCGATGCCTCCGTCCGCAACAAGGGGCAGATATCCAAAGCCTTCCTCATCCAGCCCTTTTTTTGAGTCATAGACTGCACTCGCCTGCGGTTTGCCCGCCCCCGTGACCTCCCAGGTCGTGCACGCCCTGCCCGGGCCGATGCCCACCTTGATGCCGTCCGCCCCCGCCTGGGCCAGCGCCACCGCCCCGTCCCCTGTCGCAACATTGCCGGCAACCACATCAACAGCACCGCCGTACTCTTTCTTTATTTTTTTGACAGTGTCGATGACCGCCCCGCAGTAGCCGTGCGATGAATCAATTACAAGCACATCAACTTTTGCTTGGTACAGGGCTTCAACTCTTCCGGCATCCCGGGGAAAGACCCCCACCGCAGCCCCCACCTTAAGCCTCCCCTCCTTGTCCCGGGTCGCTGCCTTGTGGCTGGAGTCCTCAAGGAGGTCGCTGGAGATTGCCAGGCCGTAAAGCTTCCTGTTTTTCAAAATAGGAATTTTGCCAATCCCTTCCTGCTTCATCACTTCCATGATGTCCTCCTTGGTCGCCCCGAACTCAAGGCTGACATAATCATCCTTCATTATTTCACTGACCTGCTCCGCGCCCCCAATCACTCCAAGGTGGATGGCCGGCTTGGTTACCAGACCAACCATTTCATTCCTGCTGTTGATTACAGGGAAAGTCCCAAAGCCGAGGTCTTTGGAGAGTTCATAAACCTCGGCCACTCTCATGTCCCCCGTGACTGTGGTGGGGTTGATTACGATATACCCGCTCCTCTTCACCTCGCGCACCATGTCCGCCTGGTCCTTGGGGGGCATATTGCGGTGGAGCACGCCCAAAGCTCCATTCAATGCCATGGCTTTTGCCATCCTGGTCTCTGTTACTGTGTCCATGGCGGCGGATACTATTGGAATTTCCAGCCCAATGCTCCGGGAGAATCTGCTGCGGACGCTGGGCTCCGTCGGGTGGACATCAGACCTCCCCGGCTCCAAAATAAGGTTCTCGTAATGGTAGGTTGCCGCGCCTTCAAAAAGTTCATGCCTTGCCATATATCCCCAAGCCGGCCATGATATAAAGTTTTCCAGGCGTCAATAAGGCTTTAAAAGAAGGAAGCCTATTGCCACTGTGGTCCAGCTGGTAAAAACTCCGTTGGGATTTTTCGTCGTGGCCCTGAAAAACCAGGTGGTGGAATTTCAGGAGACCCATGGGAGCCCCAAGGAAATCGCCGAAAATATAGATGCGGAATACGAGCAGTGGCGCAAAGCCATGGAGGCCAAAGCCTACGATGTCGAGGACGGGGACGAAAGGCCCCTGGACCCGATGAAGGTCGTGGGCCTGATAGGCATCTCCGAGGAGGCCTTCCTCAACGCGTCCCGCGAAGTCGGCATAGAACTCGCCAAGCAGGCCATCAAGAAGCATATCAGCAGGGACTACCTGATTGTCCAGGTCGTCGGAGCGCTTGACGACACAACCAAAGCCATAAACCTGCTGGCCAACAGGGCGATGGAGTGGTACGGCCTCCACTATCCGGAATTCAAGGAAGACGATATGGAGAAGTATATCGCAGGCCTCCTGAAGCACAAGCGGGGGGAGAGCATGGGGCTGGAAATTGATGAAATAGACCTCAATTCCATCCGCGATTATGCGGACGGCATACATGAACTGATAAAGCGGAAGAAAGCCCTTGAAGGCTATCTCGACAAGCTCATGGAAGCGGTGGCCCCGAATATAAGGGCCATAGCGGGCTCGAATCTGGGGGCGCGCCTGATTGCCCGGGCGGGAAGCCTCAAAGGCATGTCCCGCCTGCCTGCAAGCACTATACAGGTCCTGGGCGCTGAGAAGGCCCTCTTCAAGCACCTCCAGAAAGGCGTCCCCCCTCCAAAGCATGGAATCATATTCCAGCACAATGCAATTGCCGGCGCTCCGAAGAAAGACAGGGGCAGACTGGCCAGGACTCTGGCCACCAAAATCTCCATTGCATCGAAAATCGACTATTTTTCAGGCGACTTCCGCCAGTCTTTGGTTGATGAATGGAATGAAAGAATAAAAGAAGTAAACAATCCAAAAGGAAGTGAATGAAATGTCGAAAAAGGAATGGCAAAAATATGATTTGTTTCAAAATGTAATGACGGCTGTTATTTGTTTGGTCACCCTGCTTGGGTTCTATTACGCCTACCAGATAACGCGGTTTGCATTCATCGGCGTCTCCAACTTTCTCATTTTTATCGGTGCAGTGAATTTGATTATACTGGAATCCATTTTGCTGCTGATTATTCTGATTTACGATGTTTTCAAGAAAAATGAAGACCGCAAGGAAAAAGCGCAGAAAAAAGAAAAAATTGAAAGAGCCATCACTGTTGAAGAATTTGCGAGAGCATACGCCCGGTTCGGAGGCAGGAGGCCAAAAGTGAAAAAAGTCCGCGCAGTGAATAAAAAATCAACGACCAGGAAAAAGCAGAAGGTGAAGAAGAAATGATAATAAAGGTCGGCAGAAACTTCGCCACCAAGAATTTGGCCCCCGGAAATTCAGTCTACGGGGAGGCCTTGATTAAAAGAAAAGGTGAAGAATTCCGGGTCTGGGACCCCAAGCGCAGCAAAGTCGGGGCGGCTCTGATGAAGGGCATGAAAATCCCGCTGAAGGAAAGGCACATGGTCCTGTACCTCGGAGTCGCCAGCGGGACCACCGCCAGCCATCTCAGTGATCTGCTGACTGAAGGCATGCTTTTCGGCGTGGATTTCGCACCCCGCGTCCTACGCGAATTCATCCTGCTCTCCGAAGTGCGGAAAAATCTGGTGCCCATCATGGCGGACGCCAACAAACCGCAGGACTACAGATGGCTGGTCCCTGATGTGGATTTCATTTTCCAGGATGTGGCCCAGCCCAACCAGGCGCAGATTTTAATCAAGAATGCAAAAACTTTCCTCAAGAAAGGGGGTTTGGTTTTTGTTGCAGTCAAATCACGGAGCATCGATGTCACCAAAAAACCAGGAGATGTTTTCAGGCAGTTCAAAAAAGAAATCAAAGATGCGGGATTCACTGTCGTTGATGAAAAAAGGCTTGAACCTTTTGAGAAAGACCACCTGGCCCTTCTTCTGAAAATGAAATAATCATGCATAAAATTCTTGCTGGTATTCTGTTAAATTCTCAAATAAAACTTTTGAGAAACTGTGAAACTGTTTCTTTAGATTTTCAACAACGGTTCGGTTGAAATAAATGGGCTCTTCATATCCTTCTTCTGCTTTCTGAGAAATCAGCAGGCCGGGCCCCTCAGTATACCAGGTGCCGGTGACCAGCAACTTCTTTTTCTTGTTGAAATAATACTTGTGCAGGTGCCCCCGGATCCGGTATTTTTCTTTCTCTCTGTCTTTCGGTTTCTTTTTATTTTCTCTGTAGAACAAGTTTATACCTGCCCTGCCTACAAATTCAATCTTATTGGCAATTTTTTCAGCAATATCCAGGAAACCGTCAACAACATCAATACTCTTTTTTGCGAGCTCAACGGCAGGGTTTGAAGTGTGTTTTATCCTCCAAGCCCTGAACTTCTTCCCGCCGTCTTCAAACGCCCTTGCCAGAGGGCCATCATATTTGTGGCCGTGTTCAAAATGAAGATTCCTCAGGACGTAGTCCTCCGCATAATTGATTCCAAGATGCTCAAGTTCATTCACATTTTCATGGTTTCCAATTATGTAAACAATCGACCCCTCGCGGATACCTTCCTTAAGTTCATCAACAATCTTGCCGAAAACATCTGATGCAATTTCAATATTATATTTTCCTTCCGACACTGTTTTTAGATCCACTCCAGAATACGTATTGTTGATATTGTTTATTAATACATTCAATTCACTTATTTTATGATTATTCACTTTTTTGTTTCTTTTTCTCAGCTCTTCCGCTCTGTTGTAATCTAATTCACTTCCATTACGAAGTAGGTTCAAATATTCCCCAACATCAAAGGCAGAGCGGTTGCACAAGTGGTCAATGATGTCGCCATTGAGGATTATTTCATCAATTTTTTTCTCCTGCCATCTTTTTTTGCTTTTTTTAATATCCCTCAAAAATCTAAGAGCGTGAAGCAACCCCTCAGCTGAACTGTGCTTGATGTGCCTCTTAAAAACATGAACATCCGAATAGACATCTGCAATATATGTTTCCTTGGCGTCCAGCGTTTCACGCCGGAATTGCGGATTGCTTTCCATAAAACTGCGTACTTTTTGCAGGGCATTTAAACCTTACTCAACAATCAACGAATGCATGGCCTTGAGGTCGTCTTCGTATGCCTTCAATTCGGCCGGGATCTGCATTTTTACACTGTCTTTGAGGCTGATACCTTTTTCTTTTTTCATTGTCCAGACTTTTTCGTTGAAGCCCACAAGCCTCTGTGTTATCTGGGGGTCATCAACATTGAATTTTTCGGGCATCCGCTGTTCGTGAACCGATCCGCCGTACAGCCGAGTCCACACATGCTCGGTGACAAAAGGTATTATCGGGGCTAAAAGCTTCAGCACAACCTTCAGCACTTCATTCAGAGTCCAAACAGCACTCTCGTCATTGTTGTACGCCCTGGCTTTTGCCAATTCAATGTAATGCGATGCAAAAATCTCCCACGTAAAATTCCGTACACTGTTGGCAGGAATAAAGAGATCCATATCAAGATAGCCCTTCAAAGATGCTTCAATTATTTTGTTGGCCTCACTCATAATCCACTTGTCCGTATTGTGAATTATTTTTGGCTTATTCACTTTTTGTGAATTAAACATTCCAACAAAACGGGCAATGTTATATAATTTTTGTATGAACTTTCCTGCACCATTCACTCTCTCTTCGCTCAGCCGTATATCGCTTCCAAGTTTTGCCTCTGATGCCCCCTGGAATCTCAAGGCATCCGCACCGTATTTTTCAATCATAGGTATGGGGTATAGGATATTCCCAAGCGACTTGCTCATTTTTTTGCCGTTCTTGTCAACCACATGCCCGCTTATCCATGCGTGGTCGAAGGGCCGTTTGCCTGTCAGCTGCAAGCTTCTCAGCAGGCTGTAAAAGAGCCAGGTCCTCACTATGTCCTTCCCCTGGGGCCTCAGGAAAGTCGGGAAGGCTTTCTTGAAAAACTCATCATCGTGCAGGTAGCCGGCCACATAAAGGGCTGAAATGCTTGAATCCATCCAGGTGTCCAGCACCCTCGGGTCCCCTCTGCATTTTTTTCCGCATTTCGGGCACGGCAACTCTTCCTTCCAGGATTCGTAGTACCTCCCCGGCTCCGGCGCCCAGTAGCCGTGCTCTTCACATTTGAACAAAGGAATCGGCGTGCCGTAGAATCTGCGGCGGCTGACCGGCCAGTCCCGCGAAATCCTGTCCATCCAATCAACCAGCAGCTGCTTCATGGACAGGGGATGGAACTGCATGCCATCTGCAATCTTTCTGACCTCCTCCACAAATTCCTGCTGTTTCAGGTAGAATTCAGGAAGGGCCACAAACTCAATGTCATCCTTGCTCCTCCAGCAGACAGGCACCTGCTGTTCTATCTCTTCGCTTTTTTCCAGGAGGCCTTCCTTTTTGAGGTCTTCAATTATCCGTGAACGGGCCTCCTTTGTATGCATGCCGGCGTATCTGCCCCCGCCGTCATTGAGGGTGCCGTCAGGCTCAATTATGAGGCGCTCGGTCAGGCCAAGCTCCTTGAAAAGCTTGACATCGGTCTGGTCGCCGTAGGAGCACAGCATCATGGCCCCCGTTCCGAAATCCGGCTTCGCCTCGGGGTGGGCAAAAACCTCCACCTTCCGGCCGTAGAGGGGGACTTTCACTTTCTTCCCCACAAATTTGGCGAACCTCTCATCATCAGGGTGGACTATGACCGCATCGCAGGCGCCGAGCAGCTCCGGCCTGGTGGTGGCGATGGATATATGGCCCCCGCCGTCCACGGCGAATTTTATGTAGTTGAGTTTGGTCTTTCCGCTGCGGTATTCAATTTCTGCATCCGCCAGGGTGGTCTGGCACCCGGGGCACCAGTTGTTGGGCTGTTTGGCCTCATAAATCAGCCCCTTGTTCCAGAGCTCAATAAAAGTCGCCTGGGTCACCTTTCGGTATTCCGGGCTGTCTGTTCGGTAGGGGTTGTCCCAGTCCATGCTGATTCCCAGCGCCTGGAAAGTCTTCATGATATAAGCTTCATATTCATTGAGCTTCCTCCGGCAGATCTCCAGAAATTTCCCCCGCTCCATTTCATGCGCCTTGATGCCATGGTCCTTCTCGACCCTGCTCTCAATGGGCAGGCCGTTCCGGTCAATCCCCAGCGGAAACCAGACGGGCTTCCCCATCATGCGCCAGCTCCGGGCAATCATGTCAATCTGGGAATAGTGGATGGCATTCCCAATATGAATCTTCCCGCTGGGATACGGCGGGGGGGTGTCTATGACATACACGCGCTCTGCATCAGGCTTGGCCCAGGGTTTCCTTTTGAGCCAGCCGGCAAAAATCTCAGGCTCCTGCTCCTTCTTCCATCTCTTGTCAGCCAGCGGGGATT
>CAZJUS010000027.1:0-11026 GCA_964549355.1 Candidatus Undinarchaeota archaeon
CCCACTCAAGCACCAAAAGATATGCCAACGGTTGAATAAAAGACTTGTGAATATTAATTTTAGCGCTAAATAATTAACTCATTTATTATGCCTGTGAAGAATGCAGACTGGATGAAATCCCTCACCCAAAAACCAGATAGAGTTCATAAAAAACTTAACCTTTTGAATGAGTAACTTTGATAAACTGAAAAACAATCATAATAATTGAGCCAGGGTGGCGGAGTGGTTAACGCGCTGGTCTTGAAAACCAGTCCCTTTGGGGTCAGGAGTTCAAATCTCCTCCCTGGCGAAATCAAAACCCATTGGACTTAACCGCGTTTTTCCCAAAGTCAATATATTCCTTGACCTTCTGCCTGCTCTCCGCCTCCGCCGCAATCCGGACAAACCCTTTCATGGGCTTTATCCAAAGCCATCCGCCGTCAAGGAAAGCTTTCACTCCGTCCCGGAGGTCAAGCTCGTTCTCATTCAAAGCCTGCGTGGCGTTCTCAACAGCATGCTCTGGATTCCCCGCCCTGACCATGACGGCATCTTCAAAGTACTGGGGCAGGGCATCGTTGAGCTCCTTGAGTCTGACTCCTTGGTCGGAGACCAAACCCAGGATTTTCATCATAAGGTAAATTGCATCGGGTGCAAAACTCCATTCACTGAAGATCACCCCCATAGTCCCGCCGCCCAGCGGGACGCCCCTTTCCTCCAAGACGCCGGCGATTGCAACTTCACTGGCCGGCAGGCGGTCCACATAGCCGACCTCGTCAAGGACGGAGCTCGCCCCCACATCAACCACCGCCCTGCGGAAGCCGTTGAACTTCATGATCAGCCCGAGAGCCCTACTCGAACTCAAAAAGTGCGGGCCCGCAACAAAGCTTGCCTTGCTTCCTGAACCGTCGAAGGCCACACCCAGGTCGGCCCCCGTCCTGGAGACCATATAGCGGAGGTCCTTGATATTGCTCACAGCAGGCTCATACCCCCGCAGAGGGGACGGGCTGGGCGAGCTGTTGATTTCCAAGACCTGGCACCCCTTGGAGCGCAGGATGGCGGGGACCAAACGGCCGGTCGGTCCGTTGGCGCAGTCCACCACAATCTTCATCGGCTCAATATCATGCTCCGCCAGAAGCTGTGAACTATAATCGGGCGACAGGTCCATCCTGCTGATACTGCCGGCGCGCACTCCATTGTAGCTGGTGCGGAGGTCGCCCTCCCAAGCACGGCCGCTGGGATTGTAAACTTTGATGCCCACATAGTCTGAAGGATAAGGGTCTGCAGAAGCATGCAGGCCCCAGATGCGCTCATCGCGGGCGGTCTTGGCAACGACGGGTGAAGGGACCGCCCCAAGGTCGACAGCATTGCAACCGGCCGACAGCAGACCTGACAACGCAGCAAGCTTGAAAGGGAAGGAGCCTGCCCGGGAATCGCACCCGACCGCAAATGCCTCCTTTGCATGGAGCCCCAACTTTGCAGAAAGCTCGGCCACATCAGCCGGCGAAACATCACGGTTGAACACTCCTAAAAGATGCATTTCAAAGTAACAAATACGGGGTTATAAATTTTGGCTACTCGAAGCGCTCAACAAGGGTGGCTTGATTGGATTCGCGCATAAGCCTGTAGGAAAGCCCCGTAGCAGCTTTTTCCATATCATTCTCATGGGTTATAAGAATCACCTGGTCCAAGACCTCCGGCATGCCTTCCCTGAGGACTTCAATCAGTTTTTGGATGCCTTCAGAATCAAGATTATGGGTAGGTTCATCGAGGAGGAGGGTTCCCATTCTGCTGAGGGCCCGGGCAAAAGCCACCCGCAGGCTCAAGGAAGCCATGCTCCGTTCACCGCCGCTGGCAGAGCCGTCGACATTCACCCACCCGCCGGATTCGTGAAGCTGAAGCACATAATCGCCCGCTTTCCTGCCGTCCTCTTCAACAAAAATCCGTATCCCATCATAATCCCCGTAAGGATAAAGTCTTGACCAGATATCACTGAGCAGTTCGTTCACTACCTCCACAAATTTTCTCCGCACAAGAATCTGGACATCAATCAATGCGTTGGACAAAATTTTCAAGGCCTCAATTGCAGATTCACTTTTTTCAAGTATTTTCCCGGCTTCAATTATTTTGTCCCTCTTCGAAGAAAGCTCCGAAAGCAGAGTCTGCTTGTCGCGGATAATCTCCGGAATTATCCTGACATTCGCCTGGACTCGTGAAAGTTCGCCAACAATTTTCTCAAGGTCCTCCCTGACTCGATGATGCTTAGCTTTGTCATAGTGAATAGATTTCAGTTTTGAATCGATGTCCTTCAATTCACTTTTAATTACTTCAAGTTGCGCCTTCTTCTTTCTGCATTCAACAGCATTGCGGAGCTCATCCCGGCGGGCATCCTGCCTGCGGATTACTCCCTCCAGGGCTTTCAGCTCCCTCCCGGCGTCAAAAGCCTTGAGCTGCTTTATCCTGCCCTGCACCTGCTCTTTGCCGGCAACAAGCTCCTGTGCTTTTTTGATTTCAACCCTGAGCTTGTCATTTTGCTTTTGTTTTTTGTGGAGGGCCTCCAAAACAGCTTCAAAACGCCGGATTTCGGCCCCCAGCTTTTCAAGCCTGCTCTTATGCCTTTCAATATGCTTTGCGGGGTCTGAAATCATATGCCCGCAGACGGGGCATGTGGCAGTTGCGGTCTTCAGCTGCCTGACGGCGTCTTCGCGGGACTGCACTTCAGCCCTGAGAGCCCCTAAAGTCTCGACCGTCTCATTTATCTTGTCAGATACATCTTCAACAGGCTTCAGCAGGACAGCTTCGGCCGTTTTGATTTTTGCCTGCTTCTCCCTGAGCTCATCAAGCTCCCTTTCATTCGAAATAATTTTCGACCTGATGACCGAAAGTTTCTGCTGATTCTCCCGGAGCTCAGCTTCAAGCTTCTCAAGTTTCTTTTCAGCGCCTTCAATATCAGGCAGTTGCCTGACTTGTTTCTCAAGCAGTTGAATTTTACCCACAAATCCTTCTTTAGTTTTTTCCATAGATTCAAGGAGGCTTCGTGAATTTTCCATGTCGTCACATGACTTCTGGAGTTTCGTTTTCTCCGCCGATAATTTCTCAAAAAGTGAATTGAGCTGTCTGAGTTCGTTCTGCTTCACCTCAATTTCTTTGGCCAGGCTGTTGATTTTTTTGTCGACCTCGTCCGTCCCTTCTTCCGCCAAAATCCGCAGGTCTTCAAGTCGTTTTTCCTGTGAACGGCGCAGGGACAAAAGGTTGCTCCGGGCTTCAGTCATCCTGTCAATTTTCAGCAGGCCGTCAATCAAACTGGTCCTGTCTCCTTTGCCGAGGCGGAGGAACTGGTCAATTTCGTTCTGCCGCGCATATACCACCTGGGTGAAGGTCATAAAATCAATTCCCAAAAGCTCCTGCACTTTTCTGGTCACCCGGGTGATGCCCTGCTCCCACAGGCGCCCTTCCTTGTAGAGCTCCGCATCCCCCTGGCCTTCCCGCACAGTCCTCCTGACAGTGTAGATGATGCCGTCAACCTCAAATTCAACTTCAATCTCTGCACTTTCAGCCCGTTTCGGGCGCCTCATGACCAAATTCCCAATAGACAGCTTGCGACTGCGGACTTCGGGGATTTCGCCGAAGAGCCCAAATGACAGAGCTTGAAGGATGGATGACTTGCCGGAGCCCATCCTGCCGACTATCACATTGGTGCCCCGCTCAAAATCGATTTCCGTGCTGGCATGGCTTTTCCAGTTGGCCAGCTTCAGCCTCCTTATCATTTTCCCGCCTCCATCAGCAGGCCCCAAATCCCGTCCCAGTTTTCTGCCATCAGGAATGCATAAAGCTGGGATGCATCAACCTTGAGGTTGCGGGAGCCCAGGACTTTTTTGAAAGCATCCACAGTGATGCTGTTGATGTCCATGCTCTCAAGCCCCATGCCTTCGGCAGCCGAACTGCCCTGAAGCTTTTTGTCAAAATAAACTGCAGCGCCTTCATATTCACCGCGGAGCATCAAATCACTTGGACGAAAGCCTTCCGCCAGCCTGCCGTGGACGACAACGCGGACCAACGGCTCTTCATCAAAATCCTGGGACAGCGTTTCTTCAATTTGATGCTTCACTTTTTTTACAATATCTTTCGGATCCATCCCGCCGGCATCCACCGCAATGTGAATGAAGGGGCGCGTCTTGAAAGTGAATTTTTCAAACTGGCCGTCCTCCCAAACCCAGACAAACTTTTCGGCCTCGGATTTGGCAAGGGAAGTCATGACTGTGCTTCCCGTTATCAAAAAGTTTTTCTCAAGGCGCGGTGTGTGGATGTGGCCGTCAACATAGTAGTTGAAGCCTGCCGGCAGGTCTGAAAACTCAAGCGAGTCCTTGGTCGGGATATAGGGCCGGACATTCTGGTGGAAGACAAAGAATGAAGGGTTTGAGGTCGTAGGCCTGACCTGCAGGCCCCTGAAGACTTTCGGGGCGTATGTCTCCGGCACACTGCCCACCCCAAATAATTCGGCCCCGTCAGCAACAACCCCGGAATTGTGGAGGTAGGTCACCAGCCCGAGATGTTCGAGCAGTTTTACCGGATTGACCTCCCCCCTTATCCGCCTTTCGTGGTTGCCGTGTATGGCAATCATGCCGTTTTCAGAATCCGGGCGGTTGACGCCCCTCAGCCGGAGCTTCGGGCGGAACAGGCCAAAAATACTGGCCGCATCACGCAGGGCTTCCGGACGGGGCACCACAGTGTCAAAAATGTCCCCTGTGTTGACCACAAGGTCGACCTTCTGCCTCTTGAGGACCCTCATGGCCCTTTCGGCCTGCCGGGCGGCCTCCCCTTTGCGCCTCCCCACCCCGAACCCCAGATGGAAATCGCCGGTGAATCCAAGCCTCACATAAGGGAGGGTTTTGGATATTTAAAAGCAGAGCTGAGCGGGTGCCGGTGGATGCCGGATGCCGGCGACCATCAAGCAAATAAACATCGGGGCTGTTGAAATCTGGGCCGATTATGGAGGGGGGCCGATGCAAAGTAAAGAAGTCTGTGCGGAAGAAATCGCAAGGATATACCAAAAAATTGCAGGGCTGTGCAGGGACATGGACCTCGCAGGCATAAAAAAATCAGGACATCTCCAGGCCCTTGCAGGAGGGCTCATTGACTTGTATGAACAGGTTGCAGGGGGGGATATCGTTGGACCTGCACATCTTTCAAACAAACTGCTGGAGATCGAAGACAAGACCAAGAAGGTGCGCGACGAAATGGACATCCCCTACACCATCTCCAAATACAGGAATATAATAATAAAAGTGGCGGGGGAGGCGGGGAAGCTGGCCAGAGCGGTCCCGCTCAAACACAACCGGAGGCTTTACTCCGACGTCATCGAAACTCTTGAGGGGCTTCCTGCAAACTACATAAGCATCCTCGACAGCTACAAGGGCTCTTCGAAACAATTATAAACCGGCAAACAGGTAGATGAAGTCCCGAAATACCGCCTCGGCGGGAGGGTGAAGCGAATGGATTTCAAAAAAGCTATTGAAAAGGCAAAAGCCGAAGAAAACAAGCGCAATTTTAAGCAGACTGTGGAGCTGATAGTCAATCTGAAAGGGGTGGACCCCAAGAAATTTTCAATAAACGATGCCTACAAACTGCCTGCAGGCCTGAACAAAAAACGCTTTGTCTGCGTAGTCGGCAGCGGAGATGTGGCCCTCAAAGCCAAGAAGTCGGCGGATTTGGTCATCGACAAAAAAAACCTGGCAGGCTACGCTGACAAGAAAAAAGGCAAGGAGCTGGCAAACAAGGTCGACTTCTTTGTGGTGGAAATGCCCCTGATGGCGGAATTCGCCAAGACCATGGGGACCATCCTGGGCCCGCGGGGCAAGATGCCCCTGCCCAAGCACATCATCAGTTTCGACACAGACCCCGGCAAGCTGATTGATGAGCTGAAAAACACTGTCCGCATGGTGGTGAAAAAAAGTGCGGTTGCGCAACTGGTGATTGGGGACGAAGACATGTCCAATGAAGAGCTGGCCAAGAATGCAGACTTCCTTTACGACATACTCATCCACAAACTTGAGCGTGGCGACCAGAATATCAAGAACATGTATGTCAAACTCACTATGGGGAAACCGGTGAAGGTGGAGTGAATGGGAAAGGCTGAAAGGACTGAAAACGCAAAGCGACTGGCAGAGGAGTTCAAGTCAGCCAAGACCCTGGCTGTTGCCGAAATCGGAAGACTGCCCTCACGGCAGTTCCAGATTATCAGGCGCGCACTCAGGAAGGATGCAAAGATAAAGGTTGTGAAAAAAAGCACGCTCGAGCATGCCCTGAAAAATGCCTCTTTTGATTTTGAAGCACGTGTTGGCAGTCCGGCAGTCATCCAAAGTGAATTGGACCCGTTCGAGCTGTTCAAAGCTTTGAAAAATCTGAGGGTGGAAATCCCCGCCAAGCCGGGCATGGTGGCGACTGAAGACATCGTGGTGAAAGAAGGGGGGACGGGCCTGCCTCCCGGACCGGACATCGGCGTCCTGCAGGATGCAGGCATTCCGGCCAAAATAGAAAAAGGCCAAATCAAGGTCATAAAAGACCATGTCATACTCAAGCAGGGGGAGGAAGTGACTCCCAAGATTGCAAACGCGCTCAGCAAGCTGGGCATAAAACCTTTTGAAGCGGGTCTCGAAATCCAGGCCGCCTTCGAGGGTGGCATGAAATTTGCCAGAGACGTACTCGACATAGACGTAGACCAAGTTCGCAGAGACATAGAAACCGTTGCTTCCGAAGCCTTCCGGATGGCTTACAACATAAGCTATCCGGTCCCGAAAATTATTGAAATGAAGGCCCGGCAGGCCGGCTCCGAAGCCCGCTTGCTGGCCCTGAAGCTTGAGTGGGTCGCTGAAGACACCGTGGGTGTTTTGGTGGCCCGAGCTAATACACAAGCTCAATCTTTGATGAAAAAAATTGGAGGTGGATCATAAATGGAATACATATACGCAGCTCTGTTGTTGCACAAGGCAGGAAAAAAAGTAGATGAAGATGCTTTAAAGCAAGTGCTCACCGCAGCCGGGGTAAAGGCAGATGATGCCAGAATCAAGGCGCTGGTAAGTGCTATCAAGGATGTTGATATTGAGGAAGCCATCAGCACGCCCGTTGCAACTGCTCCGGCGGTTGCTCCGGCAGCTGCCCCCGCACCCGCGGGTGGCAAAGCATCCGCACCTGCCGCAGAGAAAAAACAGGAGAAAAAGCCCGAGGAAGACGAAGGCAAAAAGGAAGAAGAAGCTGCTGCAGGACTTGCCGCACTCTTCGGCTGATGCCCGCAGTTTTCGCGGGTGCCTTTTTTTCTTTTTATTTTTGAAATTTTTGGGAATACCCTTTTATATCACGGATTGAAGGTTTTCTGTGAAGAAGATACTCTTAATGGCCTTGCTACTCTTCTCAGCTTACGCCATTAATGTAACGGTGAGCTGTTCTGGCCCTTGTTTGGCCTATCTGCCTGTAAACGGGCATGCTGAACTGAATTACACTGTAGACGGCCGGCAATTGGGAGGTATCTTCCCAAAATCATTCGAGCTGACGCTCAACGGCACCGAAAAAAACACATTCATCATCCTTGACCAAAGTGCATACGGCTGCAACTCGCCCGCCAAAGTTTTCAACAATACTGAAGTGAGTTCATACTCATCCGACGGCTTCCTGGTCTTCAGGCACAATGTCAGCTCCACCAACAGCACGGTAAAGATCTTCTGCGACGGATACGGGCCGGAACCTGGCCAGCCAGACTGGTTTTACAGTGAAGCGCCGACTGTTGATTCGTTTTCAAACCTGACAATACACGACGGGCAGTATGTTGTGTCCGGGTTCTCAACTGTGAACAGCACACTCCTCTCCTTCAATGCCACACACCAGCTTTCAGCTGGCCGTGGAAATTTTTCAGTTGTTGAAGCCACCCCGGACTGGTTCAATATGACGTTCTATGATTATTCAACCTTGAGCTACTTGGATTATGTCCAGGTCCAAAAAAACCAAACTTCTGTGGATCTCGCATACGGGTGGATCAATACAACATACAACGGCTCATTTGTCTGGGCAGTGTCCCACGGGAACATTTCCATTGTGAATGAAACTAATTTCGAAGTTGACACCACAATAACCAACTTCACATCAACCAGAGGAATCGCAATTGCAAATGTGAGCGGGGGCGGATACAAGGAGATAGTCGTGTGCGGGGACATAGATGGGAGCGACAAAATTCACCGAATTCATTGGGAGCCGAACAAATGGGTTTTCAATTCAACAGCCGAATGCACTTTTGACGAGCTGGAGCCTTTCCAGACGGACGGCTACAATCAGAGCGTGGTTGGAATAAACTCAACTTCAATTGCATTCATCATGTTCAATCAAAGTTATCTGCCTGATATTTTTGTCTACAATACTGTAGCCACGGATATTGCGGTAATGGATGTGGATTCCGACGGAAGGGATGAGATCCTGCTCACCGATTCAAGCGGGCATTTGCGCATCTACAGGGTGAATTTGTCGGCAAGCCGGATAATTGAAGAAGCCGATTATGTTGGGGATTTCGACGCAACAGCCTCAACAACCAACGGCCCAGACCTGCTCCTGTATAATGGGGACTTGGTGCAACTGAACACTTCCGGGTTCGCAGGCGGAAATGCATCGTTGACAATGCAGTTTGAAAATTCACGGCCATTGGCCATCCACATGAATATGACATTAACAGGTCACGGGAACATAAGTGCAGATTTGCAGGTCGGTGATTGGACAAACCAAACCAACCTTACAGCACCTGCCAGTCAAAACCTAATTTTTTATCCGGGGACCAACGGAACATTGCAGATAAACTTCACATTCACAGGATACAATTCAAGCTGGGATGTTGCACTTGACATGAACATAACAATAAACGGGCTCAACATTTCAAAGGGAAACGCAACCAATTACACTGCATTCACTCCGGTCAGTTTCAGCCCAAACACTACTCTATTGGCAAATCTGAACTATACACTGGTTGCTGCAAATTTCACAGATGCCACTCATCTGAGAAGTGTCTGGATTTATCTCCCGCAAAGCGGGACCCTGGAGCTTGAGCTGAATTCGTCAACGGGGGAAAAATGGTTTTGGAAGCCCACAATTTCCCCGACCGTCTCAACATATAAGTATGGGCAGGGGGCGGTGCAGGCCAGCCAGGCAGAATCCAATTTCACTGCACCCGTGATGCTGAACACCTCATTTGTCATTTTGCCGCAGAACATCACATACAACGCTTATGGGGTGCTGAATGATTTGTGTGCCTACAAAGAGTATATTTTGGCGGTCTGGGGCAATGCAACCCTCTACAAATGGACAGGTTCTTCGCTCTCCGAAATTGGGAACTTCACGCCGGGCTCACTGGAGCAATGCTGGCTTGCGGACAAGGTTTATGTTATGAACTCCAGCGGTGGCCTGCGGATTTACAATTATTCGCTGGGCATGGAGAACAGCTTTGTGAATTCCAGCTTTGTTTTGCAGGACTTTTTTGTTGAGGCAACAGAGTCTTACACTCTGCGGGGATGGAATGGAACTGATGTTGCACTGCTGAATCTGACTTCAAAACATTTCACGCTGGCGGGTGGAAAAGACTTCGTTTTCAATTCACCATCACAGATACTCTCAGGCTCAACAGTGAATCTATGGGGCGAGAATGAGGTAAAAGTCCATAATGCGTTTGGATTGGATTGGATGATGGACAAGATATGGGAAATTGTGAACAAAGGCATCTGGATAATCCGAGAAACATTCTCAAAAATTGTAAATCTGCCATGGGGGGTTTATTCAGGATTTATGAACAACATCACCATAGGATTCACCAACGGAACTGTTTACAACTATGAATTTAATCTGCAAACACCTTCCATCGGCTCAATCAATAATTTTGTTGTGAACCAGACTTACACAGGAGATTATATAGCAATGAACTATTCCGACACTTTGCAGATAAACATGACGGATTCAGGGTATTATCACAATGAAACTGACTCGCTGGTTGGGTTCAATATGAGCTGCAAAAACGCAACAACGACCTTGGATTATGAATTTACAAAGGGATACTACCATAATTTCACACTGACAACCAAAATCCTGCCGGGAGTGTTTGAATGCGAGGTTTTCCCGACCTGGGAAGTCCCGCTGCCGAAAACAATGGGAAAAAAGGCGTTTGCACTGTATTCTGACAATGCCGACCCAGTTGTGAACAACGTAACAACCCCCGCACACATTTCATCAGATTTTGCATTCAATGTCACTGTGAATGTCACCGAAGACACAAGAATAAGCAATTTCAGCATATACACCAATAAAGGGACGGCGAGCGTCCTGAATTTCTGGAAGACTGCTTCGGAACCGTATCAGATATTCACAGTTAAGGTAAAAATAGTTCATACAGTCACACACTATGGTGAAAATGTGAGTGTGAATATGTCTGCCACAGATGTAGTGGGGAGGACCAGTCCGCAATCTGCCCCAACAGAGGTATTCATCTATAATTCGGCAGAACCGAGTATAATTGCTCCGGTTCCGGACCCGCGGTTTGGACTCGAAAGTGAACCAATAAATGTAAATATAGCTGTAAGTTCGGATGCAAATCTTAGCTATGTGAATGCAACTTTGTGGACGGGCTCAGTCCTGGATTCATATGAGGAACAAACATCAATCTGCGGAAATACCACATCCTTATGGTTTAACCGGACAGGTTTGTCGAGTGAAAATGAGTTTAAGTTGTGGATAAATGCAACGGATATAACGGGAAATACAAATACAATCACACGAACATTCAAGAGATACCCCAATCAAACCATCAGCATAACGGGACATTGGATTGATGCACCAACAAGTAGTGTAACTTATACTTGGAAAGAATCTTATCTTGATACTTCAGGGAACGCATATACCTACGTATACAATACCTCTGATTCGAACCCTGCCACAATAGGAATTTTGAATATAGAGGTACCAAATACCGCAGTCACCAAAATAAACTTGCGGAATACTGCATCCCAGCAGTATGTTGAATTGAAATGGG
>CAZJUS010000028.1:0-10656 GCA_964549355.1 Candidatus Undinarchaeota archaeon
TTTCAGAAGGTAGGGAGAATACGACAGATGCGGTGGGATACTTAAAGGCCATTTTTCATTTACTGTTTTTTATTATTTTGCCGTTTCCACTCACATATTCATGTTCAATAAAACTTTTAGGTTTTTTTAATCCAAGTATTTCGATAATTTCATCAACAATTACAATTTTGGGGTTCTATCTGTTTTCTTCAATTCGATATTTTGTTATGTTATTTTATTCAACAAAAATACGTAAGCAAAACAACATGCTTGCTTTTGAAATTATGAAACTTGTAGTGTTCTTATTTGCATTGATAGATACTCTAACCCTAATAATATTTCTTAATTCTTTTTCAACGCCGACCTTAGCCGTTCTCTTGATTGTCGTGGGGTATATTGTTAACGTATTTTCAAATGCCGCACTTATTGTCCAATTCAGAATGTTTCCTTTGGCTAAAATTTATCTCATAGGTGAAAAAAAGCCAATTAAAGGTAACATAATAAACATGAGTCCAGATTTTGTCTATGTGGATGTGGAAAAAGAACAAATAGCTATTAAAAAAAGTCAAATACAAAAAATAGTATTTAAAAGTTAAAAAAATGTTTAAAATTTTAGAAAAATTAGCGCGATGCCGAAGGCACCGCCCGTGATCAACCTT
This sequence comes from Candidatus Undinarchaeota archaeon, assembly GCA_964549355.1. Taxonomy (GTDB): domain Archaea; phylum SpSt-1190; class SpSt-1190; order SpSt-1190; family SpSt-1190; genus JAAOXW01. The sequence goes on from CAZJUS010000028.1 coordinate 639, forward strand.
CGTAAAGGTTGTTCGAATCTGGCCCGCGGGACGAAACTTTTTAGAAAAAAGTTTCATCAAAAAATGATCATAGTTTTAGTTTCTTTTTGAGGTCTTCGTGAGAAATTACGCGGCCCGCCTTTATGTCTTCAAGAGACTTCTTGATGTTCCTAAGAGTAGTTTCAGACAAAGGTTTGTCGTCAATTTTGCTTTCGACCAATCGTTCAACAACCGAATCAAAGGATTCTCTTGGGTGTATCTTGAGTTCCTTCAATTTGTTGCGGGTACTCGTTCGGATTTGGATGGTGGTGGTGGTCATATGTATGTATTACAATATTATATTTATATAATTACCCATATGTGGGTATAATCAGCTATAGCTTTATAAATCTCGGGCAACCTTCTGATTGTGTATAGGATAATTTGGTCAAAGACCGCTTCCGCCCAATTAGGAAAATTAGGGCGGACTGTGGCCAAGGCCATCAGCAAAAAATTAGAATCAATCCGCGAAACCCCTTTTCACTTTGTTAAACGGCTCAAGGGCACGCCGTTTCATATACTCCGGGTAGGGAAATACAGAGTCATTATGAAAATCGAAAGCAACACGCTGGTAATCTTTGTAATTGAAGTGGGCCACAGGAAGCATATTTACAAATAGCTAAATCTCAATCCCCAGCAGGGCTCTGGCCGCCAGCCCCACTGCAAAGGATATGACGGCGACCCCGAAGCTTATGCCTGCCATGGTGAAGAACTCCTGCCGGAAAGGCTTCTCGTCCACCACCGATGCAAAATACGTAAATGCTGTGATTACAAAGAGCACCCCTGCCAGGCTGGCGCCGAGGGCCGTAAAGACGTGTTTGAAAACAAAGTAGGGCCAGATCAGGACTATGACGGCAAAAGCATACGCAACGCCGGTGTAAAGGGCGGCCTTCAGCGGGTCCTCTGCTTTTTCAGCCCGCTGGGACAAAAACTCGGAAGCCATCATTGAAAGAGTCGCGGATATTCCCGTGATGAGGCCTGCAAGGCCGACCACCATCGAATTCTGGAGGGCGAAGGTGAGGCCTGCCAGGGCGCCCGTCAGTTCAACCAGGGCGTCATTGAGGCCGAGGACCACGGAGCCGAGGTAGTCGAGGCGCTCTTCCTCTATAAGGTCTACGAGGGCGCGCTCGTGTTTGGCCTCGTCCTTTATGATGGCTTTTATGTCGGGATGCGTTTCGGCAATCCTGCTGTAAGTCTTCTGGGCGTCCATCTCGCCGTACTCCATGAGCTTGACTGCAAAAGTCAGCCCGAAAATGCGGGAGGCCCACCTGAATTTCCATACCTTGGGCATGTCGGGCTTTAGGTCCCTGCCCGTCTTTTTCCTGAACCATCGGTAATGCTTGAGCTCCTCGTCGGCAATCTTCCGCAGGACCCTGGCGTTCTTTTTGCCGGCGAATTCGGCCAGGGCGTTGTAGACAAAATATTCTGTAATTTCATTCTTCTGGGATTCCAAAAGCATGGCTTCAACATTCATACTGGAACATCGTCAGGCAAGCTTATGAACTTAACCTTCAACGCCCTGCAAAAATTTTTATTGCCCACAGCAGCCCCATCCCTGCCACCATGAATATGAAACTGACGGTGGCCTTACGGATATCCTTTTCACGGTGCATCTCAGGCACCAAGTCCGAAGCGGCGATGTAAACAAAACCGGGTCTTCTGAAGTTTGCGCCGAGAAGGGGATTTGAACCCCTGACCCCGGATGGGGACCAGCTTTCCAGGCTGGCGCCTTAACCGCTCAGCCATCTCGGCATGACATGCTTCACTCCAGTGAAGTATATCCGGCGTCCGGGCTTTTAATAATTGCAGGCGCATCCAGCCGCTGGGATTCCTTGTACTTCTCCATGGCCCTGTCGAAGGTGTAAAGGGAGATGCCGGTGAAAAGATAAACCGCAATATCCTTCATGGTGCCCAAAGAGGTTGGGGAAGATTGGGGGAGCATGCCTTTTCCGGCCACGGCCTCGACCACTTCATAGACGATGGCGGGGACGGTTGCCAGAAGCCCTGCATATTTCTGGATCTGCCTGCCTGTCCATTTCAGGACCTTGCTCCTGCGGTTCTCCAGGAAACATCCGGCGCTTTTTATTGCGAGGTATGGGACGACGACCGCTGCAGCGTTCAGCAGATTGTCGGGGGCGCAGACCTTGTCCGCCACCTCTTCACTTCCCCGCAAAAGCCAGTGGGTCGAATAAGAGTCCAAAGTTCCAAGGGCATAGCTGACAGCGGAATTGGCCAAAGTCTGGGCCAGCCACTCTTTGGGTTTTTTAATTTCCAATAAAGTGGGCGTTAAAACTGCTTTTAAATCTTGGCGTCGGGCAGGCCTGCAGTCCAATCAGATAAAGCTGATTTTCGGCCCTTCCTTGCTGTCGTTTATCTCCACACCGGACTTCCGCAGGTGCTCCCTGACCTCGTCGCTGATCTTGAACTCCTTTTTCCTGCGGAAGTACTCGCGGAGCTCGGCCAGCATTTTGGCCAGGACCTGCTCCCTCTTGGTCCAGCTGGGCTCCGGCATGATGGCGAAAATATCGTCGACTTTCTGGAAGAACTGCTTTGCAGCTTCAAGGCTGGGCTTGTCCAGCCCGCCCCTGGCCACACAGCCGGCCGCCTTGTGGATGGCCACGTATGCCTTTGGGGTCTGCAGGTCGTTGTCGAGAGCTTCCGTCATCTCCTTTTCAGCAGCTTCAAACAAAGGCACTGCATCCTCCCTGCCGTATATGCCGTTCTCAAGGTTCTGGAGGACTGCATACCACGCACGGACCAGCTTGCCCCACTGCTCCCGGGCCTTGTTTATCTTCTCCCAGCTGAAGTCGAGGGCGGTGCGGTAGTGGGCGCTGAGCAGATAGTAGCGGATGAGCTCCGCAGGATACTTGCTCGTCATGTCGTTGATGGTGACAAAATTGCCGGAAGACTTGCTCATCTTGTCCTTGTCGATAGTGAGGAAGGCGGAGTGGACCCAGTAGTTGGCGAAGGGCGCTCCGTTCGCAGACTCGCTTTGGGCTATCTCATTCTCGTGGTGCGGGAAGACCAGGTCCATGCCACCGCCGTGGATGTCCAGGGTCTTGCCGAGATATGTGCGGGACATTGCAGAGCACTCTATATGCCAGCCGGGTCTGCCGTCGCCGAAAGGGGCGTACCAGAAAGGCTCCCCTGCCTTGCGGAACTTCCAGAGGGCAAAGTCCCTTTCGCTCCGCTTGTTGGGGTTTTTCTTCTGGCTTTGGGCGTTCTCATCCACCCGTCCGCTGAGCTTGCCGTATTCCGGAAAGCTTCCGACATCAAAGTAGATGCCGTCAGCGGCTTCATAGGCGTTGCCCTTGTCGATGAGCTCCTGCACCATTTCAATTATCTCCTGTATGTGATTGGAGACGCGGGGAAAAGTAAAAGGAGGCTTGACGCGCAGGGCTGCCATGGATTCAAAGAAGCTTCTGCCGTAGCGGTCCGGGACCATCTGCCAGCTTGTGAAGCCCTCCCCTGATTTCGACCTCTCGATAATCTTGTCGTCCACGTCCGTCAGGTTCACGACCAGCTTGACCTGGAGGCCCTGGAACTCCAAATACCTGCGGAGGAAATCAAAGAAGATATAGGTGCGGGCGTGGCCGATATGGCTGTTGTCGTAGGTGGTGGGGCCACACACATACATCCCGACCTGTCCTTCCCGGATGGGCTTGAAGTCCTCAATCTGCTTGGTCAGGGTGTTGTAGATTTTCACCATGATTTTCCATCCCGGAGGTGCTAATATATCTATCTCCATCTGCAGACGCAGAAAATGTTTATAAAAACTCAAAAGAATGCAGTCAATGGCCAACGAGCCGTACATGCCCCGTATTGTAGAGGACATCCAGCTGGAAGACGGCAGGTGCTCAAAGGAAACCAAACTTGAGTACATGGAGAGCAATAAAATTTACAACGGCCATATCCTGGAAAACCTCAAAGGCGTCTACATCGATGTCAATTCCGAAATGCCTTTGGAGATGCTGAGACACTTTGCAGAGGTTAAACACGGCATGAAGCCGGGCGAATATTTCAGGACAGGAATGAATGTCGTTATTCTTTCGGACCCTGCGCCTCTAGACGACCGAACGCCTGTGGACTGAAACCCACCTGCTCTCCAAATCAAAGAACCGCATGGGCTCTTCCATGTCCTCGCGGAGGCCGATCCGCAGGCTCCTGCCGATTCGGGCAGGTGGCAGGCCTTCCTCGAACCAGATGCCTGTGGATTTGCGGATGGGCAGGGCGGTGAACGACTTGTCAATCTGGAGCGCGAGGGTCAGGCGTCCGGGGCCGGACGGGTTGCCTTCAAAATTGAGCGGTTCGACCGCCCGGATGAGGACTGCCGACACCGGCTTGGTGGTGACATTGAGCATCCAGTACTTGTGGACGTTGTAGATGAAAAACCTGCCGGCGCCGTCAAACATGGGTGCGTTGTAGTCCTTCCGGCCGTGCCTGGCCCTGCTGCCCGGGTCGTCCCTGCCGAAATACGCCTCGGTCTCCACGACCCTGCCACGGAAGACCCGGCCGCCGGGCAGCCTGCGGACCAGAGTCTGGCCCAAAAGACCCCGGGCGACTTCGTCGGCCGGACGGTTGAAAAACCTGGCAGGAAGCATAAAGACCGGACTTGGCCAATATTATAAATCTCGGCACCATTCATGTGCATGAAAGCGCCCTGGACAGTCCTCGCAGTCCTCTCGCTGGTCGCCATCAGCCTCTTCTCAATCTATGTGGCGGGCTTCACCAGCCAGGGCATAATGTGCAGTTATGTGACTATGATGCCTTATTTTCTGCCCATATCCTTTGCACTTGGCCTGCTTTTCGGCTATGCCGTCCCGCAGATAACCCGGAAGGAAAAAGACCCGAAATTGGTGGCCAATTTATTTGAAAATGATGAAAAAGAGGTCATCCTGGCTGCCATTGAAAACCGCATGCAGTCTGAGGTTTCGGCCAAAATAGGGAAAGTAAAGGCCTTTAGAATTATAAGAAAGCTTGAAATGAAGGGTTTGGTGGGCAGGAAGCAGGAGGGCGGGACCTACAGGCTGACCCCTGGGGGGAGGCTCAAGGGGGTGCTCTAAAAATTTAAATGTGACTACTCCCAGATAAAGATATAAAGAAGCCCTGCATCCGGATGTATGTCCAAAGGGGACATGAGCGAAGGGCAAGAGTTGCTGAGTCTTGGGATGGAGGAGCTTGTGGAGCTTTGGGGCAGAAAATTCAATGAACGCGGTGAGGACGGCATCCCGGAAAACTTGAGGCGTGCGATGGGAAGCTATTCTTTTCTGATAAACTTCAAGCAAAAGCTGGAAGACTGCTTCAAAGAATGCAGGAATGAGGACGGCATCAAAAGGGAAAGGACTACATGGATGGCGTACTGCACACACAAAAAAGCATATGCGGAGCATTTCAACGGCCTGCTTGCAAATCTGGGTTTGGAGTATGCGCTCATTCCCGGCGTGGCGGACGAAGATGAATTTCCGGGCTCCGGAATAGCATACGCCGATATCCGCAGGTCCTACAGAATCCTGCTTGAAGAAATCCCGAAAGCTGAAATTGACGGCAAACCCCTGAAGCACCATTTCGTTGAGTATATACTGGAACCTTGAGTGTTGAAATCCGGCGAGTTTCATTTTTTGAAACCAAATTATATAGCTGGTTTCAGCTTTAGATACCTGTGGAAGATGTCGGAAGCCTGCGCTTTGAGAGGATGAACGCCTCTCTGCACAAGCAGGAGCTCAAAGAAAGGGTTGCCAAAATCAGAGACAAGAATCTGCCCTTGATTCCGGGGTTGTGGAAGCGGGCCGAAGCCGAATTCAGAAAAAACAGGACTTCACTTTATTTTGCAAAAGATGCAAAAGAAGCCTGCAGGATGGTTGCCCGCATAGCCAAAGGCAAAGGCACGATAGTCAAAAGCAAAACCAATGTCGGGCTTGAAATAAAACTCAAGGACTACCTGCGCGACAGGGGGGTCCGGGTGGTGGAAACAGACTGCGGAGATTATATTGTGGATGTGCTGAAACAGGATGCAGTGCACCCTATCAACCCTGCATTGGCGGTGGCTCCGGAAAAGCTGGCCGGGCGCTTCGGCACGGCAGACCCAAAGAAAATCAAAGAAGCTGTCCGAAAAAAAATCGGCAGTGAATTTGAAAAAGCAAAGGTGGGGATTACCGGAGCCAATTTTGTTTCGGCAGATGGTTCAGTTGTGCTGATTGAAAATGAAGGCAATATTGCCAAAGTCCTGACCCGCCCGGTCTTGATTATAGTCACCAGCATAGAAAAAATTGTGAAGGACAGGAGTGAAGCGATGCTTTGCGCTGAAGCCCAGAGCATATTTGCAACTGACAGGATGGCAAAACTTATTCACTTCATAAGCGGTCCAAGCGGGACGGGCGATCTTGGTGAATATCAAGGAGGCATGCATGGGGCCGAAGAGGTCCACATTGTCGTTGTTGACAATGGAAGAAGTGAATTGATGAAAGATGAAAGCAGACGGGATATCCTCAAATGCATTAACTGCGGATTGTGCGTTCTGTCGTGCCCGGTTTTTCCGCATGTCGGATTGGAGCAGAGTGGAATGAGGGGGGTTGCGATTGAAAGCGGGGCGGCAGGATATGCAGGCCTGGAGGAGGCTTGGAAATGCACAGGTTGCGGGCTGTGCGAAAAGGTCTGCCCTGTAGGGATAGACCTGCACAAGATTGCACTGGCAATCCGAAGGAAATTGGCAGGCACGGGCCGTCAAACAGCCAGCAACAAAAAAATGATTGAAAATGTGAAAAAAACGGGGAATTCCGCCGGAAAAATTGCGGAAGACCGTGGAGCAAGGGAGCTGGTCTATTGTTGCTGAAACATAAGTGGCTGCTGGGAGTGTTGGTTCTTATCAGCCTGAGCTCTGCAGTATATGCAGCAGACAACTGCGTGACAGTATTTTGGGGCAGGGGGTGCCCGCACTGTGCTCAAGCCAAGGACTACTTGAACCGGTTGCAGGACGAGCTGAACTTTACAATGGTCATGTATGAAGTGTATTATTCAAAAGTGAACCAAGAGGTATTCACAAATACGAGTTTCCATTATGAATCCGTTCCGTCAGGAGTTCCAACCATCATTGCAGGGGATCGCATCTTCATTGGCTTTGAAGACAGCAACGAATCCATTTTCTTTGAAAAGTACCATGCATGGAAGGGGACTTCCGGAGAAATCCGGAGAGCTATAAAAAATGGAGGGCATGCATGTCCGCCGACAGTCCAATCGAAGGGTGGTGAATTTTTAGGGGATCCTGAAATAATCCGCAACAAGGAATCCACAGCAAATCCGGATGCTTCAAATTACTCTCCAGGTTTATTTGAAAGGATTGAACAAAAAATTATGGGATACTACCGGGATGAAAGCATAAGTCCGGCCGAGAGGCACAACATAAAATACGTTATATTTTCAGCAGGCCTGCTAGGACTCGGCGACGGCATACTCAATCCCTGCACTCTGTCAATAATCTTATTCTTGGTCGCATACCTGCTTTCGGTTAAAGCCAAAGACAGGATTATTCCCTGCGGTTTGTCCTTTATTGCCGGAGTGGGTTTGGTCTACGGGGGCTTCCTGTTGGCTTTGCTGTTTGTAATGCAGCATTTCTTCTTGGGATTCGCAGGGATTGCAAGGACTGCCTTGGCATTGATAGCGGGGGGCTTCGGTCTGCTGGAATTCCGGGAAGCGTCCCTGATAGGCAAAAAAGATGCCGGCAGAAAACTGCTTGCAATTCCGGACAAAGCCATGAAGAAGCTCAACCAAATGATCAAGCTGGCAACGCCTGTCAGTTCTTTCGTAGTTGGTTTGTTTGCAGCCTTCGCAGAAATTCCGTGCGCCGGCAGTTTTCCATTGGTGTTCACGGGCATTGTCACTGGACTGCCCAAGGCCACTTGGCTCCCACTGGTCCTGCTTTATATCCTGCTGTTCACTGCTCCGCTGGCCCTGCTGGTGACGGCATTCAGATTTGGCCTAAGTGCTGAAAGGGTCGAAAATCTGCGCCGGCGCAGAAAGAAAGGGTTGCGCATATTTGCAGGTTTTGTACTGATTGGATTTGCATTCTGGTTTTTGCTGGGGGGCCGATAAAGATGTCAATCTGGAGAAAACTGCTGGGGGGGAACACGCTATTCTACAGGGGATGCATGGTGAGCGCAGTCTATCCGCACATCGGGGAGAATTATGAAAAAATTCTCCGGCGCGGGGGTGTGAATTTCATTGTGCTGGAAGATGAAATTTGCTGCGGGTCGCCGGTGAAAAAGGCGGGGGATGAAAAAACATTCCAGGAAACTGCAGAAAAGGTCTACCGGAAATTCAAAGAGCATGGAATTGTCAAGATAATCACGCCGTGCCCCGCATGCTTCCACACATTCAAGTCCATCTACCCAAAAATTGTGGAGGGGTGGGATATTGAAGTCAGGCATGCGACGCAGGAGATTGCGGAGCTGGTGAAAAAGGGGAAGCTGAAACTTGAGAGGAAGGGAGGGGCCTTTGTCTTCCACGACCCCTGCCACCTCGGCAGGGCGGAGGGGGTCTATGATGAGCCCCGGGAGATAGTGCGGGCGGTCGGGAAGCTTGAGGAGTTCCCGGAAAACAGGGAGCTGAGCCTGTGCTGTGGCGGGGGCGGAGGCATGCCGGCCAACTGCCCTGAGCTGGCAGGGGAAATGGCAGAGAAGCGGGTGAAACAAGCCAAAGGCAGAACAATAGCAACTGCGTGCCCGATGTGCTATCATCAGCTGAAAAAAGCTGGGGACGCCAAGGAGATAAGCGAATTGCTTTGAAATTAGGTTTATATATGTCCAAACCTGAAAGAACTGATGAGAAGGCATGCTCTGTTGGTGTTGTTTGTATTTTCTCTCGTTCTTTCATCAGCATTTGCAAATGGATGCAAAAAATGGGGCCCTGCATGGCTCACCAATGCGGATTTCCCCATGTGGACTTGTTCAGTCGAAAGTGATTGCAATCAATGTCCATCGGATTATCCGGGTGGGACCTATAAAGGATATGTCAATGGGATAACAACTTCGACTCTCTCAAAAACTTTCAATGGGGTGGGTCGAGTATACTCATCAACATATGTATATAGCAGCGATAATTATCCAGCAACCCCGGGTTTTTGCAGTAAAATATCCCCTCCACAATCCGAATACTGGCTTTATGCTGCAAATGATGAAATCCCAGGTGGTCTAACTGCCGATAATGATGGGGATGACTGTATGGTTACATGGGACAGCGGAGACGGTTGTGATACAAAAAGATATGGCAAATATGATTATGATCTGGGGGCGTGTGTTGAGTGTTCTGGTAAAGAAAGAACCCGAAAACTTGACCCAAAGGATGGGGACTGGGAAGATATAACCGACGTCTGCACAACTGCTTGCGGGGGGAGTTCAAAATGCGAGGGATATCCTGCATCCAGTTGTAAAGGAAACAGCGGATCATGCGATGCATCTTGTAATTTTAATACGAATGCAGATTCAAATTCATTAACATGCGGGTGTATGGTAGGCGTAAGTAGATGGAATTTGGGTGGGGAAATTTCACCAACAACATGTTGCGGAGATGACGACAACGAATACCGCACATATTGTGTCGGAGGGGACATAACCTGCGATACTGGAGGTTCTGCATGTTGTGATTCCTCATCGGATTGTATGTATGACGATGTTTGCTATGCTTCAGGGGACACACATAATGTAGATGGGGACAGCGATACGGATTATTGTGTGGGGGGGGTATGGTACGACAAGTTGTCTTGCAAAGATGGTCCTGCATCGGAACCGTCGGGGTGGCCTTATTGTGATTATGATTCCGACTGCAATCCAGTGTGTTCCAATGGCTTCTCGTACGGAACGGCAGGGGATTGCAATACTCAATTGGAAGAGGGTCTGTGCACAAACGATCTAGGAAACTGCATCTGCAAAAAACAAGTTGCTATTGATGTAGATGGGGATGGTGACATCTCAGATAATGATGATATATGCATAAACAATGCTGACATTAC
>CAZJUS010000029.1:0-10542 GCA_964549355.1 Candidatus Undinarchaeota archaeon
AATTCGTTGAATGGAGATACAAGCAGATAAACGATTTTGTTTCAGACTTCAGCATCTCCGTGAAGAAGTGGCTGGCCGATTTCCAGTCTTCAATCTTGCCGACATCCCACCACCTGCCCCCGAAGATGCACCCCAGCAGGGGGTACTCCTCGCGGACCAGATACGCCAGGAAATGGCCGGGCGCGTCGGGGTTGCCCTTCTTCAGGTATTCGTGCAGGATGTCCAGCATCCTGGTGCCGTTTATGTCCTTCGGAAAGATGTATGCAGCCATGGACGCATAGGGGCTGACCGGGACTTCAGGCTTCTCGACAAAAGCAGTCACCCTGTTGCCTTCGGTTATTGCCAGGTTGCCGAACCTGCCTTTGATTTTGTCCTCCCCGGCCTCGAAGGCCCCGACTACTGCGGATTTGCCGTCGAATACGCGCGTCATAAACTCAAGAAATTCGCCAAAGGGATGGATTACATTGTCCGACGCCAGGACCAGCACATCATCATCCAGGCTTGCCTGCTGTATGGTCCAGGCCAGGCCCTTGATGGTGCCGAATTTTTCATTGTCCGACTTGTGGGGCTCAATCACCAGCCTGCCTTTGAAATTGCTCTCGCCGGCCCATTTCCTGAAGGCAGGTTCAAACTTGAGGTTGGTCACAATTACAATATCCTCCTCCGGCACATGCGACTGGAGGTTTTTCAGCAGGTTGTCAATAACAGTCATGTCCTCTGTCAGCGGGAGCAGGGGTTTAGGCAGGTCCTGCCCGAGCTTGCCCAGCCGGACGCCATAGCCCCCTGCAAGTACAACGGCTTTCATACAGTCTTTTTGGGAAAGAAGTAAAAGAAGTTTTGGTATTACTTGATAATACTAAATGACGGTTAAATATGGATGGGGGTAAGGCTTGAATGATACTGGAAGCTCCCCCCGCTTCGGGGAAAGGCAAAAGGGTATGCCCCAAATGCGGCAGAGAAACTGCCGGAAAATTCTGCAACGACTGCAAAGTGCGGAGCATCTATGAAACCAGCGCCCTCAAGAAGTATGGAGATTTGCGGGTTGAAGACGGCTTGCCGTTTTTCGGGGGATTTTTCGAGAACTCGGTTTATGGGTATGACCTGAGGTTTTTAACTACAAAAATCAAAGATTTGGCCTCAGAAGCCTCCAGGTATTACAGGGCTTATGTTGAGACCCAGAAGCCGAAAACTGCAGTCTTCTCGCATGACCAGCGGCAGAGCGGGGGCCTCCTGAAGGATGCTTTTGTCAAGGCCATGAAGGAGTCCGGGCCGGAGTTTGTGGAGGTTGAAGGCTTCATGTCGACCACATCTGCGCCGTTTTTCGGGGCGATGGTGGCCCGCGAGTTCGGGCACAGAATCCTGCTCTTCCATGCGACTGCCAGCCACAATCCGCCGGACTACAACGGCTTCAAAGTTTTCCACGGGGATTTCAGCCACCGCATCTTCCCCTCCGAGGTGGAAATCCGGGAGCAGGTCTTCTCGGACGAAATCCACAAGGCATACTCTGATTTTCTGGTGAAGCGGTTCGGGGACAGGGGGCCCAGCGGGCTCCGCTTCGATTTTGACGCCATGCACGGGATAGGTTGGGAGATTCTGAAGGACGCCCTGCCCAAGGTTGCCCCCGGCGCAAGGCCCTTCAGGAAGGAGCCCCTTGCAGACCTCGGAGGCTTGAAGCTGGCCCAGCCCCCGGATTTCCATGAAGGCCACAAGGGCCTCAGCTTCTGCGCCGACGGGGACGCCGACCGCATAGTAATGTACTACAATGGAAAATACACTCCCATGTCCAAGTTTTACGCCATCCTGGCTGAGCACGGACTCTTCAAGGAGCACCTGCTGGTGGATCAAAGGGTGTCCGCGCAGACCGTGGGTTTCCTGGAAGAGCGGGGGGTCCGTGTGAGCAGGGGGAAAATCGGCAGGACCTTCCAGGAGGATATGGGGGCCGAGCTCGGCGCGCTGTGGATGGAGGAGAACTGGCATTCCGGGGGCTACCGGGTGGACGGGGTCAGGCTGTTTTGGCCGGAGGCCAGCCTGGGGCTGATGGACTGGCTGAATGCCCTTGAGACAGTTGGGGTGGACAGGTTTTTCGCAACAAAGGTCCCCGACCCCATTCTCAGGAGTGCAAAACTGCATGGCCCGGCCAATATGAACGAGGTTTTCTGGGCTGAGGCGCCCCGCACCTTCAAGGACGCCGAGGTGACGCGGATAGACCCCGACGACGGCGTGCGGGTTGAGTTCAGGGACGGCCACATGCTCCTGCGGGAGAGCAACACCGAGTGCGGGAAAATCAGGGTGGAGGCCAACGGGAAGGATGCAGAGACGGCGGAGGGCATACTGAAGATGGGTGTTGGCTTTGTTGAGGAGATGAAGCGGAAGCATCAGTAAATCCTGTCAGACGGGAGGGCAAGCGCCGTCTCCACTGCGCTCTTGAACTTCTTGGGTGCGAACATCCTCATTGCGTCCAGGATGCCGAAGGCGTCGCCCAGCCCGGTCTTGCGGAGGAGGTCGGGCAGTTTTCGGGAAGGCACTGCAGGCTCCTTGCCGGGCCAGACAGGCCTCTCCCTCATGGTCTTGAAGAGGCTGAGGTCGTCCAGGGCCCAGGCTTCAACAATATCGATGGCGTTGCGGACTTCGTCCCTGCGCGTCGAGTATACCCACTGGGAGGTGTGGACTGTGGCTTCAATCCCCCTCTGCTCCTTGAAGTCGTCAACCTGCTCTGCAACCTTTGAAGGATACCCGCTGTTCACTCCAATAAGCCGGGCTTCACCGCCGTTCATGCCGACTGCATCAACCAGCTGGCGCCGGGTCAGATACTCAAATCCGAATTTCATCATCTTGGTGACTTCACCGCATTCGAGATAAACTTTCAGCCCGCCCCGGCGCTCTTCAATCAAGTCTGCAAGCTCCTTGACGGCGTCTTCATTTTCCATAAGGTGAATGCCTGAAAGGTAGAACAGGCCTTGTTTCATATTGTTGAAGAAGCCGGCGTCGTGCCAGTTCTCATGTGAATGCTTGGGAGTGAATATTATTCTTCCGGGCTCTTTGGCGAGGGGGGGCGCGAGCTCAACAATCCAGTGAATGATGGCAGGGTCGTTCCGCGCAGCGTCGGAGGCCATCTTGCGCCGGATGCCGTAGACATAAACAGGCAGTCCCTTGAAAAGGGATGAAAGCATATTGAAGCGGCGTGGCATTGAAAGGCTGCACTCAAGCCCCAGCTTTCCCAGGAAGTAAGCTGCATTTCCCGCATTTCCGCCCACCCACTCCTCCCCAGCTTTCAGGATGTCGGCGACTCTGTCCATGCCCTCCTGGTCCAGGATGTACTCCCTGCCCACTTCATCCAATCCCAGCCCGCGGAGCTGGAGCATCTTGTCTATGCTGGCCCTGCAGATTATGTCTATGTGCGAGAACAGGCCGAGCCATAAATCCGGCGGGTTATTCATTATTAAGGTGTATCACAATTTTTAATTAGGTTTTTGGATTAACTTTAATGTGGATATGGTGAGGTCTTGGTGATGTCTTGGTGAAAGACTTTTTTCTCTGGGAAGTCAGTTTTGAATGCGGGAACAAAGTCGGAGGAATTTGGACAGTCATTACGTCAAAGTCGGCCCAGATAAAGAAAAAATTCGGGGACAACTACTACGCTGTTGGATTTTTCAACCCGAAGAGAAGTGAAATCCTTGAAGAAACGCCACCCAAATGGCTGTTGCATATTTTCAGAGCCCTCTGGAAAAAATACGGAATTCGGTTCCAGTACGGCAAGTGGCTGGATGCCAGCGACACCAATATCATCCTCGTTGATTCGCGCGATTTCCAAAAGGCCCGCATAAACCAGATAAAGAAAGAAATGTGGGAGAAATTCGGCGTGGATTCCCTGAATGCCGGGCCGGATTTTGATGAGCCTTTGGCATGGAGCTATGCCGTCGGCCTGCTCCTGGAGGAGGCGTCGAAAAAGACAGTGGGCATTGATGTGGTGCAGTTTCATGAATGGCTTTCAGCGGGGGGCCTCCTTTATCTGAAGTCCAAGAATGCTCCGCTTCCGCTTGTTTTCACCACCCACGCAACAGCACTCGGCAGGGCCATGGGAAGCTCTGAGCTCCCCCCGGGAAGCAATCCCAACGAAGAGGCAGCAAAGCACAACATAAAAGACAAGCATTCACTCGAAAGGGCAGCAGCAGGAGAAGCTGATGTTTTCACAACTGTCAGTGAGATAACCGGTGATGAAGCTTTCAAAATTCTCGGCAGAAAGCCTGATGCCATAACCCAGAATGCCATGTCGGATGATGATATCCCTGCACTTGCGGAGCTGTTGAAGGATAAGATGCAGGCGCGGGAGAAAATTGATGATTTTGTGAAGGCGTATTTTTTCCCATACTACCCCCTCAATCTTGAAGATTATCTTATTGTGTACACCGCGGGGCGTTATGAATTTGACAACAAAGGATACGGCCTCATGATTGATGCTCTTGGAAAAGTGAATCATTCACTGAAGTCGCAAAAATCCGATAAGTGGCTGCTGGTTCTGATAATGGTGCCTGCAGGAACGCTTGGAATTAAAGAGGAGGTCATCCAAAATTTCATTGCACATGCCCGTATGAGGGATTCACTGAAGGAGGAATTCGATGAATTGTCGGATGCAATATACGAGGCGGGCAATAAGGAAAAACTGCTCCGAAAAAAAATGGAGAGCATCCTGAAAAGCTCAAAAATTTTCGCTTCAGAATTCGGCAGATTCCGCGACAAGAACCCCCCTCTCTGCGCCTTCCGGCTCGCCTATGATGAGAATGAAGACCTCATACTGAACAGGCTCAAAGAGAACGGCCTTTTGAACCGCAAGGAGGACAGGGTAAAAGTTGTCTTTTACCCGGTTTATATCACCCGGCGGGACGAACTGCTGGGCATGAAATTTTCGGAGGTCATCAACGCAGCGAGCATCGGCGTATTCCTTTCAAGATACGAGCCGTGGGGGTACACGCCGATGGAAGCGGCGGCGCATATGAGTGTTTCAATCACCACGGAGCACAGCGGTTTCGGAAGGGCCATCAAGAATCTGCCGGAGTATGCATCGGCCGAAGCAGGCGACAATGCTCTGCGCAGCATCCACATAATCAGCAATAAGAACCAAGCGGAGCAGGTTGCAAAACTAATTGAAACCTTTTCAAAGATGGACAAAGATGAAAGGATAAATTACGAAGTTGATGCGTTCAAGAGCATCAAGGCGCACTTCACTTGGAAAAAAGCAATTAAGTCTTACTTCAGGGTTTATGATATCGCATTGAAGAGAATGTCTAAGCGAGCCCGAGCTCCTCATCCAGTTCCATCCGGAAATCTTGAATGATGTTCATGTAGTTGGCGAAAGCTTCATAGGGATTTTCATAAACTTCGTCGCGGAAATAGCTATGCACTTCTTCATCGCCCGCAAGTTTGGTGCTCATATAGTAAAAATGGTCGCTTGTCATCAGCCTCCTCCATGTATCTATGATTTTTTTGTTTTTGGTTTCGAGGACTTTTTTCTCAAGAGATTTGGCTGTTTCAAAGGCGGTGCGCTGCATCTTGTTGCCGAACCAAGCGGAGGTGTCTCTGTCCTGGTCGGCCCAGGAGACAAACCAGGGTATGTTCAGGGTGTCGACAGTTTCGAGTTTCAGCAGCCGGCTCAGGTTGGTCCAGTGGACGTGCTTGTGCTTTTCAACATATGCGGGCAGATACTTTAGAAATTCGAAGATGCCCGTTTCAGGCCACTGGTGCTCGCCGAAGGTTTCAAAGTCGATGTATATTATGGCGAACCTGTCCTGCACGGCTCCAAGCCAGTATGCGTATTTTTCGGCGGTCAGGGGGTATTCCTGCCAGTCCCTGGCCGAGAAGCGGAAGGCAATATCATCGCTCAGCTTGTAATTGCGCAACAGGAGGTGCATCTTGGTCCCGTCAGCCCGGTAGGGGTATCCGGAGCTCCTCCACCCCAGAAATTTTTCAGTCCCTTCAGTTATGATGCCTTTGAAGCCGAGCTTTTCAACTGAACGCGCGATGCTGTCCGAGTACAGGGATTCAGTGTTTCGGAAAATTTTTGGCTTTGCTCCGAACAGCATTTTGATTTTTTGTGAATGCATTTTTATTTGTTCGTGGAATTCCCGTTCTGAAACAAAAAATGCAAGTGAATGGTAATAGGTTTCACCAATCATTTCAAGCTTTCCGGTTTCGTTCAGCTTTTTTATTGCAGTGATTACCTGCGGTTTGTACTGCTGGGCTTGGTCCAGAAAAGTCCCTGTGAATGACAGATTCACTTTGAAATCCTTGTAGTCTTCCGACAGGTCCTTGAGAAGTTTCAATGCAGGCAGATAGCATTTTCGGGAAATCCGCTCAAAAAGACTTTTGTTGAGTGCATCGTTGAAATAATCTTTATGCTCGCCTATGTTCAGAAAGCTGTACCTGCGGATTCTCCAAGGCTGGTGGAGCACAGCGCAGAAAGCAACGTCAGCCATTCACAACCCTCCTGTAAATATTGCGCAGTCTTTTCACTGAATATTTCCAGTCCATTTTTTCGATTTCCCGTGAGCCGTTTTTAATCAGACTCTCCGACAAGTCGGGATATGTCAGGGCCTCCAGGATTTTTGAGGCCATCATTTCAGTGTCCCAATAGTCCACGACCAGCCTGTGCCGGACAATTTCACTGACCCCTGACGTCTTTGACACCAGGATAGGCTTTCCGCTGGCCATGGCTTCAAGAGCAACAATCCCAAAAGGCTCGCTTACTGAAGGCATGACGAACAAATCACATACCCGGTACGCTGCAAGGAGCTCTGCTTCAGGCACTCTGCCTGTAAAAATCACATTTTCCTGCAGGCCCAGATTTATTGAGAGGTCTATCAGCTCCCTTGCGGAGCCCCCGCCACCGACAATCAGAAACTTGACCTTTGGGTTGTGGTCCACGACTTTCCTGGCAGCGTGCAGCAATTCCCAGACCCCCTTCTGCACAGTGAGGCGCCCGACAAAAAGCACAATTTTTTCGCCCGGTTTTTTCTTTCGGAGGTTTATATGGCCCCTGAATTTTTCGACATCAATACCGTTGTACAAAACATAAACTTTGCTTGGATTTGCCCCATACCTTTCAATCAACTGCTGTTTCATCTGGTTGCTTGTCGTTATCACTCCGTCTGCCTGCCGGATTCCTGCTTTCTCCATACCGACAACCCGCATGCGCGGATTGTTGTTGGTCCTGTCGTATTCTGTGCTGTGGACATGAAATATGAATTTTTTTCCTGCGCCTTTCAGCATGAGGCCTGCAGGCACAGTCATCCAATCGTTGGCGTGAATGATGTCTATATTTTTTTCACGAAGCATCTGAAATAAAAGAAAATTGAAATCGTAAATGCTTTTGAAGTCATCCCAATTTAAATTCGGCCGTGAGAATTCCCGGCGGACTGCGTATGTGCTGAATGAAAGTTTATGCGGGACCTGAATTACTTCTGCGTCAAGCTGCCCCTGCCATCCCAAGTCCGGCATTGCAACAATAAAATCAATGCCCCGATCAACTTTGCGGAAATTTTTTACCATTTCGTAAACTGCAATTCCCAGACCGCCTGAAAATACAGGGTATAGTTCACTTGTCAAAAACGCAACTTTCACCGGCAATCACCTCGACACTTCAATCCTCCACTTACCTGTTTTAAATATTCCTGGCCTTAGAGGGAGTTTTACTTTGTCGCCGACTGAAAATCCGCGCATCATGTCATAGATTTCCGGAATGAACGCTACGGACCACAATTGGTGGGTGGCTCCCTTGGGAACCCCCGCCGAGGTTATGGTCTCCGGCATGCCGTACAAATTATTGGAATTCATGTACTTCAGGTAATTGCCCATTATTGTTTTGGCCAATCCAGGCTCCTGGACTGCCAGCAATTTCAGACCCCAATAGGTTGAAATTCCCCACACTCTCTCATGGTATTTTTCAGGATTGGATGTTTCTTTTTTGCTCACCGCCTTTATTCCAAAATCCATCAACAGCTCCTCTTTCATTCTGTCCACAGTTTTTGTGAATTTATCGCCATAGGAGTTTTGGAAGATGAAAGGAATTAGTGAATTGCAGGTAAACTCATAGGGGCCCCGGAGTGAATCAAGATAGAAATTTCCATTCCAATAGTTGTCGTTGATTTTTTCCCACAGCTTATTCGATTCCTCGAGCAGATGGGGCCTTTTCAAAATTCCGGATGCGACTTCGAATGCCTTTGCCCAAAGGACTTGAATTTCGACCGCAAGCTCGCGCTCCACTGTATCCATCCAGGTGTACAGAGGTTTGTGGACGATGAGGCCCCCCCGCTTGCTCTCGATGCCTTTGGCCACCACTTTCTCGATGGCCGTCTTGAAGCTCCCCGGGGCTTCCATTGAAGACTGCAGATACCGGCCGGCCGCGAATACGAAAAGGGGTGTTGAATCGGAGCACGTCGCCTCCGCATCCAAAATCATGGGGACGTCGCCGGTCTTGGCAACAGCCCGGGCGATGGATTTCAGCTCCCTCCCTACCTCTTCTTCAAAGCCCATGTGGAGGAGCGAAGGCACCATCCAAAGGAAGTCGCGGGTCCAGAATTCATTGAAGTAGGGGAAGCCTGCCATGAAGCCGGTCTTTTTCGCTTTTGTTCGGTCCACCAAATGCGCCATGACCGAAGCGGTAGTCTTCCATGAGAGATCGGGGCCGAGATTCAGATTCACAGCTTTTTTCCTTATCCGCTTTCTGCCGGCCTTCGCAATCTCCTTGACAGTCCCCTCAGCTTTGCCGGTGGAAAGCTTAAGCACAAACTGCCTGCTTTTGGTCTTGACCATTCCCGGAACGAAGCATTCCTGCTCCTCCTCGCGCCAGTCGTATCCCGCTTCTCTTGCGTATTTTCCTGGGAGGTGCTTTTCATAAGCGGGCGTTTTTTCCAAAGCTCCGGAAAAGCTTGCGTGCAGTTCGCCCAGATTGTTTTTGACAGTCAGCTTCCTGCCTCTCGAAACTACGGTGTACTGCCTGCCGTGGATATTCTCATCCCTCTTTCTCAGGTTGGCTGCGAGCTTCAGCCAGACTTCGGCTTTTTTTGGAAGGGCGAGCTCCACTACAAGAGAATCCCCGAGGGCAATCTTTTCCTCCACTTTGCCGATTTTGGTCTTGTATATGTGCTTGGCGGAGACGCCGTTGTACTCAAACCCGACTTGGTTGTCTTTTGAGAGCCATTCGTCTCCGACTTTGAAAGCAAAGTACTCCATCAGTTTTTTGTCCACGTCCCAAAAGCCACACCACTTGCTTCCGAAGACCCCATTCACAAAGCGGAAAAAAAAGAAGCCATTATTGAATAGCAAATATGTTTTATTCCTCTCAAATGGCTTATTTAGCCTGACGGCTTTCGCTGTGGTTTCCATTACATAGAATAAAACCGGAAACTGTTTAAATCATTAACCTTAACAATTCCATGGTAACAATAAGTGCTATTAAGGCGGACATCGGTGGATTCCCCGGACACCGCGGAATGCACCCGGATCTGGTAAAAACGGCAGAGCAGGAGCTGGGCAAGGCGCTGAAAGACAGGCTTTTGATTGATTTTCGGGTCCTGGCCTGCGGTGACGACCTCCAACTTATTATGACCCATGACAAAGGGGTCGACTGTGAGGCCATCCACAAGCTGGCCTGGGATACCTTCATCAAGGGGACTGAAGTGGCCAGGAAGCTCAAGCTCTACGGCGCAGGGCAGGACCTGCTGAAGGACACTTTCTCCGGCAATGTCAAGGGCATGGGGCCCGGCAGTGCGGAGATGGAGATTGAGGAGCGGAAAAGCGAGCCCATTGTCGTCTTCATGGCGGACAAGACCAACTCGGGCGCCTGGAACTTCCCGCTCTACAAGATATTTGCCGACCCGTTCAACTCCATTGGCCTGGTGATAGCTCCAGAGGTCCACAACGGCTTCGACTTTGAAGTCTGGGATATCGAGAAGCACACCAAGGTGATGCTGCGCATGCCTGAAGACATCTACGACCTGCTGGTCCTGATAGGCTCTCCGGACAAGTATGTGGTCAAGAGGGTCTTCAACAAGAAAGGCGAGATTGCAGCTGTCACCAGCACCGACAGCCTGCACGAGATAGCGGGAGGCTATGTCGGCAAGGACGACCCGGTCATGATAGTCCGGTCGCAGAGCCAGTTCCCCGCATTCGGCGAAGTCCTGGAGCCTTTTGCTTTCCCCTATCTGGTCAAGGGATGGATGAGGGGCAGCCACCACGGGCCGTTCATGCCCACATGCTTCAAGGATGCCAACCCGTCCAGGTTCGACGGCCCGCCCAGGGTCATTGCAGCGGGCTTCCAGCTGGCCAAAGGCAAGCTTGTCGGGCCTGTTGATTTATTTGCCGACCCGTCATTCGACAGGGCCAGGGAGCAGGCCAATGTCGTTGCGGACTATCTGAGGAGGCACGGGCCGTTTGAGCCCCACAGGCTGGGCATTGGAGAGATGGAATACACCACTATGCCGAAGGTGATGGAGAAGCTCAAAGGCAGGTTCAAGCCGGTGGAGGGGCCGGGGGCCAGGAAGAAATAGT
>CAZJUS010000030.1:0-10029 GCA_964549355.1 Candidatus Undinarchaeota archaeon
CTGAACTCCTTCTTCAGGGCTTCCTTGAAAGCCCCTGCCTGTTCTTCCGCCAACGGTATTTCTTTCATCTTGGTGGGTCCAGGAGAAACCCTCCTGCCATCCACTTTCCAGTGGAGGATGGGAGGCTGCCCCCAATCGGGGTCCGTCCTGTACCGGGGGTATATGTGCCAGTGGATGTGGGGCTCCCAGTTGCCGAGGAGCTGGTAGTTGAGGCGGTCGGGCCTGAAGACCCTGTCCACGGCCCGGGCCGTCTTCATTACATCAGACCACAGGGCATTCTGGATGCGGGGCGGGAGCTCCCGTATGTCCTCGACATGCTCGCGGTATATGATTTTCACATGTCCCGGGTGGAGCTGGCTGCCAAACATAATAAAACTGACAGGGGTGCGGTGGAGAATCTTCTCTTCAGGTATGTTGCAGTACTTGCAGCTGTCACGACCCACATAAAACACATAAGGAGTTGTAAAAATGGGTTGCCATCGGCTATCTGTCCGAAGGTCCAAGTGTCTCCGGCCCGACGCCTGCATCAACGAGCAGCTGAGGGATGCCTTTGCTGCTGGTGGCAAACTTGGAGAGCCCCAGGTCAAGTATGGTCTTCTCTATGGCTTCCGGAGGGCCTTCAAGTTCGAGATACGGTTTGAGGGGAGGGAGCTCAATCAGGTCGCATTTCACCCCATTCATTTCAAAAATCCGCCTGTGCTTCTTGTAGCGGTAGTATTCCATGCCGGCGCACAAGCGGGTGATGACGCGGATGGCGGCTTCCGCGTCGGATACTTCAAACTCAGTCTCCTGCGCCACCTTGAAACGGCCCTGTCGGATTCTGTGTTTGTAAGTCAGGACGCTCCGGTCTTTCATTTTCCTGACGCGGACCACCTCTCTCGGACCCGGAAGGACTACAAAATCCTCCTGGTCCTGGACTCTCGGGACGATGCCGTGTTTGGAAAGAATTCGGAGGATGCCCTGATGGTCTATGTCCAATACCTTAAGCTCAATCTCGAGGTGGGGCTTTTTCGGGGGCATATTTTCCACTGTTGCCGTTTCATTATATATTTAAGTCCAAAGACCTACGACTCCATGCCCGAAAAAGAACAGTACCTGCTGGCGTATGCCCGCAGGGAAGACGGCCAGGACCTGCTCATGCTTTTCAACTACAGGAATATCAAGGCGATCCTGCTGAAGGAAATCCCCGAAGGCTTCGGCATTGATGATTTGCTCCTTCAGACCAAAAAGGACAGTCAATTTTCATTTGAATACAAGTTCGCATCCGGAGGCATGCCGCAGGGCCACGGCCTCGCAGTGAAGGATGACGAAGATTATATTGCTGTTGTCGGCAGCCTCGCCGAGCCAAAGGAAGGAACAATGCTTGTGAAAACAGTGTATGACGTCAGCAACAAGCGGAGTGTGAATGAAAAATACAGAGAATCTCATTTCAAAAATATGGAAACTATTGTGCCGCTGGCAGTTGGGGGGAATGAAATTCTTGAAGCCTACAAGGAAGTGTAAAGCGCGCTGACTTTTCAAAATTCAATTCTCCTCGCGCGCGCCAGCAGTCTGCTGGTTTCAACCCATTCGGTTTCCAGTTCACGGAGGCGCTTCTTCAGGCGCGCCCGGATTTTCTCCAGCTCGACCTGGCGGTGGCCGGGAGGCATGGCCTCAAGCTCGTCGAGCCGGTTGTGAATTTTCTCCATCTTGGGGAGCTCGCGGAGAGCCTTCACCTCGCGGAATTCAACATTCATAGGGGAGATTGTGAATTTGAAAAACCCTGCATCTTCGATTTCGTAGTATTTGCGGGGGCGCCCTTTCTTGATGGGGCGCTCTGTTGACACAACGAGGCCTGCATCTTCAAGGCTGGAGAGGTGGTCAATAACTGCCTTCCGGCCAACATCCAGCAGTTCTGCAATTTCAGAAACAAAGCGCGGGCGCTCGGACAAAAGTTCAAGCATGCGCCGGCGCGTGGCGCATCCCAAGAGGTCAAGAAGAGCCTCGGCGTCCGCTGGGTGCATTTTGGTTACCTCGATTATCTAAAGTCGGCACAACTTTAAAAAACTGCAGTATTTTAAAGCTGGAAGACTTGCACTGGATGCCGAAAAAAGAGTTCCATGAAATCCTCGGCGACCTTGAGGTGTTAAAAGCCCAGTTCAAAAGAGGGGTCGCTTCTGAAGAGGACTGGAGGAGGAGCATCTCAGAATTTCTGAAACCATATGTCGAAACAGAAATAGAACGGCTTTACGGAGAAAATAAATTCAGCGAAGTGGTGGCATACGGCAGCTTCTATCTGGAAATTGCAAAAGGGCTCTCGGGCAAAGATATAGAGCTCAGCTCGCAGACCATGTCGTATATCGAAGATTCCCGGGAATATGCGGACCTGATGAATAAAGAGCTGGACAAAGAGCTGAAGCAGTTCAATAAAATAACGCATTCTTGATGCCGGCAAAATCTGGGACCAAAGGTTTTAAACTTTGAAACCTCAGACTCAATGGAAACTGAAGAGCTGGTTGCGCAGATTAAAATTCGCCAGGAGGAGTTTGAAAAAAGCTCGTGGCTGTTTGACTCGCTTGAATCCTTCTACCGAAATAAGAGTGATGAGGAGCGAAAAATTCTGGAGCCTGTGTATTTGCATGTTAAAAAATACCAAGAAGAGAGGGACGCCGGCAGGAGGCGGATTGCAGGCACACTCAAAGACCTTGTTGATTTGAAAGTCGAACAGCTTTACAGGACTGAAGACAAAAACTATTCGGAGATAATCAACCTCGTGGACGCATATGAAGACTTCAGGGAAACTTCTGAACTCTTTGCAGATGTTGTGCTTTCAGAGCGGACACTTTCAAGGTATCGGGAAGCTCTTGAACATTCTAAAAGCTGAAGCAATACACAAACCATTATTACTGCCGAATCCGGGTTAGGGTGTGGTCGAAGTCAAATTCCAGTTCCCCATGCTCATGGCCCAGTTCCGGAAGCCGACCAAGTGGATGTGGGACGCCGGCAGGAAATGGGAAAACTGCTTGAAGAAATTCGGCGATATCGGAATTGTAATAGGCATGTTCTGCATGCCTCTGGCGTTTGCCTTCCTGTTGCAGGCTTCGTGGTCCCTTTTGAGCGGGGGCGGAGCCCAGATTGCAGTCATGATTCCAGGGGTGGCAGTGCCCGGGACCAACTTCAGACTGCCTGTAGTGGAAGGCCTGGTGGCCATCTTCCTGATTGCAGTCTTCCATGAAGGCATGCACGGCCTGATGGCTGCCGCCCACGGGGTGAAAAGCAAATTCTCGCTCATCCTGCTCCTGGTGATCCCCGCTGCAGGTGTGGAGATTGATGAAAAGGTGCTGGCAGACATGAAAAAGAAGGACAGGCTGAGGGTGCTGTCTGCAGGCTCGATGGGCAACTTCATACTGGCCCTGCTCGCCGTTGGCGCATTCTTTATTGCAGCCCCAATAGTGGAGAGCCATGCCGAGTTCCAGGGGGTCGAAATCCTGAATGTGAGCAACCCGGCAATCGGGCTGGCACCGGGGGATGTGGTGACAGGCATTGAAGGCAGGCAGGTCAAGGACCTGGAAAGCCTGGTGGAGGCCATGGAAGACGTGGCGGGAGGCCAGGAAATCACAATTGAGACTGCCAACGGCACAGTCACAGGCAGGACTGTTGAAGAGGATGGGAAGGCCATGCTGGGTGTGCTGCTGACTCCCAAGATGGAGATGAGCAGGGGGTGGAGGTATGCAGCACGGGCCACCGGCTTCCTTCTGCTGCTTTTCAACCTCAATCTGGGGGTGGGCATAATAAACCTGCTTCCCGCGGGCTTTCTGGACGGCGGGCGCATGCTTGAGGACCTGCTGGGCGAATGGGGCAAAAAAATCGGCAGGGTTGCCCTGTTGCTGTTGCTGGCAAACGTTTTCCTGCCGTATGTCCTACTTTGGAGTGGATAAACCTTTATAAAAAGCCCGCGTGCTATATATAGAGTATGCAGTTGCTGAAGAGTTCTGCTGTGGTCAATGCCCTTGCAGAAGTGGTGGGAGCCAATTCCCTTGACGTTGTAAGCGAGTTGGTGCAGGAGGAAAGCGTAGATGAATTCTCTCTGGCAGAACGGCTTGGAATGGACGTCAAAGTTGTAAGGAAAATCCTCTACAACCTGTACGACAACTCTTTGGTTAAATTCCGCAGGTTCAAGGACCAAGAAACCGGCTGGTACATCTATATGTGGAGCTTTGAAAAGAACAAGCTCACAAGCTTAGTCCAGAAGGTCAGGAGGGAAAAAACCATCAAGATCAAGGAACAGCTGGATATGGAAAAAGACCATCAATTTTTCATGTGCGAAAGCGGATGCACGCGGGTGCCTTTTGAAAAAGCCATGGAGACAGGTTTTGTATGCCCCCACTGCGGGAGCCGGATGGACTTCAGGGACAACAGCCACATAATAAAACAGCTTGAGAAACAGCTGAAGGAAATTGAAAGGACATTCGGGCAGTAAGAAGGCAGACGGCGCGTGGATTTCGGGTGGCCGGTAAAGGGTTTTTAAGCGCCCGGTTGCAGAATTTTTGTGATACTCACCGACATTTATTACAGTGGCAAGGATAAGGTCGTCACTACACTGGTCGGCCGGGGAGGCAGAACCATGAAAGACGCTGAATTCCTGCCGTATATGTATGTCATAGTGGAATCCAGTAAGGCCATCGAGAATATCAAAAATCTGAAGGTGGGGATGAAGCACGCGGAAAAAATTGAAGTCGTGAAAAAGCTGAACCTGAACAAAGAAGTTGACGCTGTGAAGATTTCACTCCGGCACCCAAAGGAAGTGAATGAATGGAGATCTGCAGTAAAGCCGTTTGGTGAACGGCGCGAGTATGACATTCCGTTTGTTCGAAGATATATGATAGATCATGATCTTGCACCCATGGTCGAGGTGAAGGAGGATTTCACAAGAGGCAAAAAGGAAATTGAAAAAATGAAGGTGCTGGCTTTCGATATTGAAACTCTATCCAAGAGCCCAACAGATATTGGGGGGGATCCGATAACTATGATCAGTGTTTGGGGCGAGGGAGTAAAAAAAGTCATAACCTGGGCTGACACTGGTGGGGCAGGCAACATACCGGAATGGTTGCAGACGGAAAAAAATGAAGCATCCATGATAAAAGCATTCATCCGTCTTGTGAACGAATACAAGCCGGAAGTAATTGTAGGTTACAACAGCGACATGTTTGACTGGCCTTTTATTGCAAAACGCGCTGAAAAGCTGGGAATTACCCCCATGTTCAACGGCAGGGCCCTGGGATTTGTAAGGAGGGGGAGGGGCACTGCACCTTATCTGCCGGGGATGAATCCCACCGACCTCTATATCTTTGTTCGGAACATCCTGTCGCCCTACCTGCAGGCCGAAACTTTGGATTTGGGCACTGTTGCAGATGAACTTATTGGAGAAACAAAAACTGATATTGGAGGCAGTGATGGCATCCAGGAAGCATGGAATGACCCGGAAAAAAGGCGGAGATTGTTCGAATATTCACTGCAGGATGCAAAGGTAACATACAATCTCGCCGAAAAGATAATGCCCATGATTTATGAATTATCCAAAATTGTGGGGCAAACTATTTTTGACACTTCAAGACTGCCTTCCGGACAGATGGTAGAGTGGCTGCTTATGAGGGCCGCATTCAAAAGGAATATGCTTATTCCAAACAAACCAAAAAGCGAAATCTTTTCAGAGAGATATGCACAAAGGTATGTTGGTGCTTTTGTGAAAGAACCAATAAAAGGTTTGCATCACAGAATTGCAGTTTGTGATTTTAGAAGCCTGTATCCAACGATAATCATGGCGCATAATATTTCTCCAGATGCGGTAGGATGCGACCACAAAGAATGCAAAAAAAATTCACCGGAAAACGGTGTTCACTTTTGCACAAAGAAAAAAGGGTTCATGCCGGAGCTAATGGAATCCATTTTCAACACGAGAATGGAGGTCAAAGCGAGTTTAAAAAAGCTGAAAAAAGGCAGCAAGGAATGGGTGCTGGCAAAGGCAAAATCCAATGCTCTGAAACTCATTCTAAACAGCTTTTACGGCTACCTTGGATTCGCAGGCTCCCGATGGTATACCCTAGAAAGTGCCCAGGCCATCACCGCATGGGGCAGAAAATATATCAAGGAAATTATGAAGGTTGCAGAAAGTGAAGGGTTTACTGTAATTTATGGTGACACCGATTCAGTTATGTTAAATTATCCGGAGTCGCATAGTGATGCTGACTTTGAAGATAGGGTCGGAGATTTTATGAAAAGGGTGAATGATTCACTGCCAAAACCAATTCAGTTGGATCTCGAAGGGATTTTTAAGACAGGTCTTTTCGTGACCAAAAAAAGATATGCACTAATGGGGAAAGACGGCTCGCTGATTGTGAAAGGGCTTGAAAGAGTGAGAAGGGATTGGTCCCCGCTTGCCAGAAAAGTCCAGGACCGGGTTTTGAGATTGATTTTAAGTGACAGGGTTGAGGATGCCAAGACTTTCGTAAAAGAAAAGGTGAAGGAGTTGCGGGCTGGAAAGATTCCGATCGAGGACCTCATCATCACCACACAACTGACAAAGATGCCGGAGGATTATGCCACCATTGCGCCTCATGTAAAGGTCGCCAGGGACATGCGGAAAGCCGGCGAGCCGGTCCTGCCGGGGATGCTGATAAAATATGTAGTTGCACCTGGAAGCGGAACTATTTCAAGCAGAGCCGTCTGGGCCAAGGAAGCCAAGGAATACGATGTTGAATACTACATCAACAACCAGTTGATTCCGCCGATTTTGAGGCTTATGGAGGTTTTTGGGGAATCCGAGAGAAGCTTGAAAGCCAAACAGGCAGGCCTTGATGGATTTTTCAAGTAGCCAACAGCAACCCTTTTATGCAAACGGCACGTTTCTTGGTATGAAGGAGCCTGTCTGGATGATTCTCGGAAGCATTGCATTGATTGTTCTGTTTATGGGTCTTGGCTTTCTTGTGCAGTATGGCACGCCCCGGACCGCCAAAGAAGATAGTGAATTCTGTGGCATGTCCACGCTTGGAGCTTGTGAAAGTGATGCGGATTGTGTCATAGGGGGTTGTTCTGGACAGATTTGTTCATCAAAAAATGAAGGTGAAATTTCAACAACGTGTGAATATCGGGATTGCTACGATGCAGAAAAATATGGGTTTGATTGTGTCTGCGTAAATCACACCTGCACGTGGGCTGAAGAAGAATGCGGGGGCATGGCATGGCATACTGCAAAAAAAATTGCGCAAAAAAGTGAATGCGCAGAAAGAGGCAGTTTAAAATCAGAACACCAATGCAATCCGGTTACAAAAACATGGTGGATTGAATTGGATTTGCAACAGGACGGTTGCAGCCCTGCATGTGTTGTAGATGCCGAAACCGGAGAAGCATCAATTAATTGGAGATGCACGGGGTTGAAACTATCATGAATGAAACTGCGGATTATCAGTGGCTGCCAAATGCAATCACGTCGTTGCGCGCATTTTCCATTCCGGCTTTCATCTACTTTCTTCTTGAAAAAATGCGGTGGGCAACATTGGGTGTTGTTTCTTTTGGGTATCTCACCGATTTCTTCGATGGTTTTTTTGCCAGAAAATTAGGAGTAAGCTCTGATTTCGGCAATATCTTCGATAAAATAACGGACCTGGTCTTGAATTTGACAATCATAACTGCTTTGATTTTCGCAGGGATTTATCCGTGGTGGTTTGCATATGTCATTGCAACTTCTCTGCTGGTCCTGAACTTCACGGAAAAAACCAAATTCTCATCCAGAAATCCGGCATGGAGGATCGGGGGGTTTATTTTGGCCGTCTCGAATATAATCGCTTTGGCTTGCCAGCATGCAAGCGTGGGGGCCCTGATGTCAATCATATTGACGGGCGCTTCAGCCGCAATAATTATTTGGTCGGTAATCCATGTCATAAAATTTGAAAAATTTTAGGCAGTTACTTTTTTTTTCTTTGGCTTCTTGGATTTTTTGGTTGATTTTGGCCGGGTCCTTGGTGCAATTTTCTTGGCAAACTTCCTAGCTGCAGTTAATTCTTTCTCGTCTGGATGCCCGCGGTTGATAATCCAGAAAAATGCACCTGAACAGACAAAAGCCGCTTTTACCTTTGCACCTTTCGATTCAAGAACTTTCACAAGCCAGGTGGCGACCTGCTTCCCGTTCTCAACATCACCTGCAGTTACAAAGACCGCTGCACGTCGGCCACGGAAGGATGGAGAATCATACAGCCATTTGATGAGAGGCTGGGCTGCGCGGTTCGCATAAACGCCTGTCCCAATGACAATCAAATGAGGGGGTTTCCAATCCTTAGGAAGCCGTCTTACATTTACTGCAGGCACTCCAAGTTCATCTGCAATGATGCCTGCAATTTTCTTTGTGTTGCCGGTTAGGGAGCTATAAATCACAGAGGATGCCATAGAAATCAAAGGCAGGACTAATATAAAACCATATTACAAATTTCCAGAGGGAGTCCCATGAAAAAACTGCACGGCGTCAAGATGAAGGACTTATGGAGTTATGCAGACAAGCCACTAAAACACATTGTAATTGCAGGGGTTCGCATTCCTTACCGCGTGGACAGGCGGAATGTCAGAAACACTCGGTTGGAATTTCGCAAAGGTGAACTTTTGGTTGTCTTGTCTCCCTCGGAGTCAAGTGAAGCCGAAATTTTGAAAGAAAAACAAAAGTGGGTGTTGAAGAACTATTTAAAAATATGTGAACGACGAAATCAAATTAGAACTTGGCACGATGAATCTCAAATTATGATTATGGGAAAGCCATTCACTTTTGTTGAATATGTGGAAGGCCACGGCGTGTGGATTGATTTTGAAAGAAAAGCAATCCATATGAACCGAAAAATCCAAAGACATAAATCTCAAGTGAAAAACATTTTGAAAAGAAAGCTTGCAGAAGAAATTCACAAAAGAATAAACATGTTTTCAGAGGAGCTTGGACGGAACCCAAATGGGTTCCGAATTAAAACTCAAAAAACTTCATGGGGCAGTTGCTCATCAAAACAAAATCTGAATTTCAATTTGAAGTTGATATTCCTCCCGCCTGAATTGGTGGATTATGTTGTCTTTCACGAAATTCTGCACTTGAGGTATATGAGCCATGGAAAAAGATTTCGTGCTGTTATGAAAAAACGGTTCAGGAATGTGAAGCAATTGGAAGATAAGCTGGCCACCTGGTGGCATTACGTACAGATGGCGCCTGTTGCAGAACTTTTAACTAAATCCATTTGAGCTTCCTAAGTATTGCTAAAAGCAGAATGGCGGGTAGAAAGCCAATGCCAACAGTAATCCAAAAAATATAGGGGTGGTTGGCCATTGGAAGCGCCACATTCATGCCATAGAAACTGGCCACAATCACTGGGACTGCCAGAAAAATGCTCCATACTGTCAGCGTTTTCATGATATGATTCATGTTGTTTCCCACTATGCTGGCATACGCATCCATAGTGTTGCTTGAAATTTCCAAATAAGTATTTATCATGGCCAGGACTTGTTCGTTTTCAATAACAATGTCTTCAAGAAGTTCCTTGTCTGCATCATAAAGCCTAAAATGTTTTCCAGCAGCAATGTCCTTGAGAAGTTTCAGATTGCTTCCGGTAGCGATTTTAAAATGTGTAAGTGTCTTTTGGATAGCGAGCAATTGGAAAATTTCTTTATTGCTGATTGAACCTTTTATCTTATCTGAAATTGTTTCTGTTTTCCGATCCACTTCATCCAAGCGGGAAATATAAAATTTTACAGCACTCCATAAAATCTGCAACAGGGCGCGGGTCTGCTGTGTTGTATAAAAACGGCGGGGATTATTCTTGAATATCCGGATAAGCTCTGTGTGTTTGTTGGATATGGTAAAAAAGTATCTTTTCACAAAAATCAAGCCCACTGTAACAGGTTCGATATCTTCCTTGCCGACATCCGGCACCTTCAGAATTACCAGCTTTGCACCGGTGTCCTCATCATCGTCAAAGCGGGGCTGTTCATCATCGTCCAAGCAGGCGCGCACAAATTCAGAAGGTA
>CAZJUS010000031.1:0-9712 GCA_964549355.1 Candidatus Undinarchaeota archaeon
CATACGTGTTGACTCAACAGATATGCCTTTGACTCATTTCAAACCTAAAGAGATCGGGACCAGTGTTGAAAAACTGCGCGAACTTGGCTACGCCACAGACAAAGACGGCCGCCCCCTAAAGAGTGATGAACAGTTGGTTGAAATCATGCCCCAGGATGTAATAATAAGCGATGATGTTTCGTTTTCATCCGCAGACTATCTGGTAAGGGTATCTGCATTCATTGATGATCTGTTGGTAAAATTCTACGGTCTTGAGCCGTTCTACAAAGTCAATAATAAAAAAGACCTAATAGGGCATCTGGTCATTGGGCTGGCCCCCCACACATCGGCAGGCATTGTCGGAAGGATCATAGGCTTCAGTCCTGTGAGGTCCGGACTGGCACACCCAATTTGGCATGCAGCAAAAAAAAGAAACTGTGATGGGGATGAAGACTCAGTAATTCTGCTGATGGACGGTTTGTTGAACTTTTCGCGTGAATTTCTACCAGATAGCAGAGGAGGGAAAACCATGGATGTTCCTTTGGTGCTGACAACCCACCTCAACCTGCTGGAAGTTGATGACGAAGTTCATGACATGGATGTTGTTGCAGAGTATCCACTTGAATTCTACAGAGCTACTCTTGAGGAAAAGTATCCGTGGGAAATTCCATTGAAAACCGTTGGAAAGTTGGATGTCGAAAATCCAACGGGCATCCATTTCACTCAATCAACAACGAATATTGCTGCAGGTCCAATGATGACATCATACAAAACTCTCGGAGCAATGTCAGAAAAAGTGAAAAAACAATTGGAGCTCGCGACCAAAATTAGAGCGGTCGACGAAAATGATGTTGCTTCAAAAATTCTGGACAGCCATTTCATCAAAGACATAAAAGGAAATTTGAGGCGTTTCCATACTCAAACTTTCAGATGCCTTGGCTGCAATGAAAAATTCAGGAGGCCCCCCCTCCTGGGCAAATGCCCAAAATGCGGGGGCAGAATAACTCAAACAGTATATGAAGGGACGATTAAAAAATATCTTGATGCCAGTCTGAAGCTGGCGCGCAAGTTTAATGTATCAAATTATATCCAAAATCAACTGCAGGTGGTCGAAAAACGAACAAACATGACTTTTGGAGGGGACAAGCAGGAGGATTTGAATACATGGTTCAAATAAAAATTTGGACGCGGGTCGGTCCAACTGAAGATGAACTTCGAGTAATAGAGGCAGTAAAAAATATATTTCCAACTATGGACTTCAAAGTGAACGAACAAATTGTTGAAGGAAAAGGAAAAAGCAGGGATGCGGTTGGGGAGTTGAAGCAAAAAATTTGGGCCAAATGCATTCTAGATACTGCCCGTGAAATGATGCTGAGAAATCTTGACGGCGATTCAACAGAACTGCTGATTCACAAACAAGCTGCATATGCAAATAAAGTGGCACTTGTGAATCGAGATTGGGAAAGCCCTCTTGGTGCCATTCACATTGAAATTCAATCAAAAAAATTGGAGGAATTAATAGATTGGATTGCACCTGAAACTATTAAAGGCAAACCTTTGTCTGCAAAAGCCGTCAATTCTCAAAATTCATGCTTGTCGGTTCGCCGTGGGAAAAATCAATAATTTTGCTCTCGCCAGTGGAAAGATCCATCTCAACAAACCGTCCGGGAGTGGGGTGGTGTCCAAGTTTTTTCTGAAAATCGGTCCGCTCCTGAAAACTGCCTGCTGAAACCAACCGCACCCCCCGGTAGTTGGACATATCCACTGTATGCACGTGCCCTGTAAAGAAAACATGGGGCACCTGCTGGATGACCAGATGGTCTTCATTGTTGGGGAGTACGCGGTTCCGCCCGAAAATGGGCGAAAGATGCCGCTTTTTCAAGAGGAGTTTCTGGGCAAGAGTCGGCCGGTCATATGCATTCTCGCGGATCGAGTCTGTTGAGGAAATCAGGCCATCAAAGCTGGTGCCGTGATACATCAAAATGCATACGCCCTCCACATTCACCCACGCTGGGTCGGAAAGCAACTGCACATTCGGCATCTGGTAGATTGGTTTTGCAAATTCGCGCGGGATAGGTTGGCGGGGCTCCGAGTCGTTGGTGGGGTCGTGGTTGCCGGGAATCACAATAAGTCTTTTTGTCGGGCTTATCTTGTCCAAAAGCTTGCGCAGGTATTGGAACTCTTCTTCAACAGTTTCAAAATCAATCTCCTTGTCCTGCCCTTTGTAAATGCCGACACCATCCACCAAATCCCCCCCAACAAAAATATATTTTATGTCTTTGCGCTGGTTCACCCATTTCACAAAATCAATCCAAATATTTTCGTTGAATTTTTTCGATCCTGCATGTATGTCTGCAACAAAAACCGCCTTAGACTTGGCATTTTCGGGCCAGTTGTTGATTGAAGGAATATCCGGGGAAAATATGTTTTCGGCAAAAATTATGTCTCTGCCCGGACGGCCAACCACCCCCACAACCTCATCCAGCACCAATTCATCAATGCCTTTCATCGCCCTTTGGACAAGGACAGTGATGCTTCCAGTGGGGTCTTCGACTTCAAGAATCTTCCTTCCATCTTTCAAGGTTGAAATGTTGCTGATTAGTCCAATTACAGTCACTTGATGATTTTCCCTGATGCGCCTTATATTTGAAATTGAAGCTGCACTTTTGAGCTGGGGCCTGCTCCACAGCATGCGTGAAATTTTTCTGTAGCGCGAAGCAAACAAATTGAGGAAACTTTGTTTGCCGACACTCGGACTGGCCAGATATTTCCACACCACTTTGGCTTCTTCCGCCTCTCCAGCCGAGCCGTTGTCGGGGATGGGGGGCGAAACATTGGAAGATTGCGGGATTAAGTCGGTGCGCTTTGGCGACCGGACTTCCTCTAAAAACTGCATGGTGATTTCAGGGGGGAGGTTGGCAAGACTGACAACTTTATCAAGAAGCTCTGCATCTTTTGTCAAAGCTTCGAGTGCATCGGCATAAATCAATCCAACACCTTTTGAAAATAAGCCTGCCAGCTTGCTTTTCTGGCTGCCTCCTGAAATAAAACTGTCCAATCCTGCCATCGAGACTCAAAAAATCAAGGGTTTATATTTTAGTGGTAATCAGGCATCCACCAAGAGGCGCTCCAATTTGCTTTTCATTGAATAAAGGTTCTTGGTTGAAACCGCGCGGGTCCTGCCGTATCTGCCGCGTGAAATAATCTTGGATGATATCAAACCCATTGAGTCAAATTCATTGAGGATGTCTGAAACGCGCCGGAGAGTCAGAGGGCTAAGCCCAGAATCCTCTGCCAGTTTTTCATATGTTTCATAGATGTCTCCTGTAAAGATGTAGGGTTCGCTGCAATGGGACAAGATGGCCTTCAGTATCAGCTTATTGTGCTGGGGCAGTGTTTTGGCAACAGAAACCACGTGGTCAGTGTCTGTCTTGGAAATTGCTTTTATTACATTCTCACGGGTCAGCTTTGCCTTCCCCTCCCTTTCGGCCAATTCACCAGAGACCCTCAGCAGTTCAAGGGCGCGCCGTGCGTCGCCGTGGGCCTTTGCTGCATGGGCTGCAACAAAGAGCAGGGCATCTTCATCGAGAACATTGGGGAAAAACGCTGCTTTCACCCTTACACGAAGTATGTCTGCTATTTGATCTGCATTATATGGTGAAAAAATCAACTCTTCCTCAGAGAGGCTGGACCTGGTCCTCGCATCAGCCGAAGACAAAATACCTAAATCATTAGTAATGCCGATCAAGGAAATTTTCGATGTTTTAAGTTCAGAATTCATCCGTGAAATTGTATACAGCACATCAGGATTCTTTTTCACAAGAGTATCCATTTCATCAATCACTAAAATCACAATGCTTTTTTGTTCATCGATGGCCCGAGCAAATGTTTCATAGGCTTGTGAAGTTGGAAGGCCAGTGTGCGGGAAAGGCCGGCCAAGGAGATTTGAGAGATAAGCATACAAACGGTATTCAGTGTCTGTCAGTTTCCGGAGGCCTGCATTCACATAAATGAATCTAACTGGAATTCCTTTTTCACCTGCAACTTTCTCCAATTGGCTGCCGACAAACCGCACAGTTGCGGTCTTTCCTGTACCTGGTTTGCCATAAATCAAAATATTTGAAGGCACTTCACTCCGAAGCGCAGGCGCCAACATCCCGGCCAGTTGTTTGAGCTGCTGTTCGCGGTGGGGGAGATTTTCAGGAATATACGACAATTGCAGAACATCCTTACTTCTAAAAATTTGGCCTTTGGCGGCAAAAGATTCAAAGATGCGAGTTACTGTGTCCTTCACCAAATGACCATGCAAAATTCATTTATATTAATTTGTTGTCGCCACAGCATAACTTCCATTGGAAGGATACCTTTGTTTCCTGTGGAGAGAGAGGTGGATTTCTTGTGGAAAGTTGGGGTTCTCTTTGGTGTGCGGTTGATTTTTTTACAATATGGAAAAGTATTATTATTATATTTCTATATAGAAATAATATAATAAACTAATAAAATCTCCACAGGTTCTACAAGAAGTAAAGGACTCTGTTTTTTCCATATTGAAAATTTTAATAAACCTCCCACCCCAAAACCAGCATGAACTTCCTCATAGTTCCATCCAAAGGCTTCACAGACTACCTTGTCAAGCGCGCAAGGAAGTTCGGTGGCCCAAAAGCAAGTGTGGAAATTTGGCAGGACAGCAATCATCTCACCCCTGATTTGAGTGCTGTTATGGTTATCAAAGGTGAACGGAAGCGCGCTGAAAAAATAAACCAATTAAGAATGGATCGTAAACTATCTGAACTTTTCATAGTCGAAGTGCCATACCCAAAAGTCCACCGGAAAATAATCCGGAGCCCTGTGCGCGCACGGATATCAAAACTCCTGGAAGCCGGCCCCCTCCATGGATATGCGATTTATAGAAAATATTTGCAAACTTACAACTCTTCAATATCCTTGCGCTTAGTGTACTACCATCTTCATCGTGGCCTCAAAGATGGTGTTTTTCAAATCTGTGAAATTGAAGAAAAAAAAGGTGATTTTTCATGGGGCAACAGAACAATGCGTAAACTTTACAAACTCAGTGGGACATGAGGGCGACACTGGCCTGCCCCAGCATTATTGGAATCCACAAAACTACAAATCTGAAAATAAGCACTGTTGCAAGTGCATTTGATGCACCGACCATGCCGGC
Organism: Candidatus Undinarchaeota archaeon; assembly: GCA_964549355.1. Classification (GTDB taxonomy): domain Archaea; phylum SpSt-1190; class SpSt-1190; order SpSt-1190; family SpSt-1190; genus JAAOXW01. Next base: position 5,162 of record CAZJUS010000031.1, read on the forward strand.
AATGGCGGCGCTTACAGCAGCTTCATAGAAGCCAAGACCTGCCGGGGTTGGTGTTGTGGTGATTAAAATCCAGCCGAGCAGGTAAGCCGGGATCAACTCCCACACTTCGACGCCCGCTGCAATAGAAAATGCAAACAATTGAAAAACATACATTCCCAGTGAAAACAAAATAGTTGCCAGCAACGGCACCGGCCTTATGAATTTTTTCAAGTTATAGACTGTTGATTCTATATATTCTTCAAGTCTTTTGAACCTTTCAAATTTTGTAATTTTAGCAAGCCAAAATCTCCGCATTTTTAGGGCAAGATATCCAAGTGCAAGCACTCCTAGAATGCCTGCTACATTTGTGATTTGCCCAACAAATATCAAAAAAATAATCGAGGTCACCACCATGTCCATGATTCTTTCCATTCCATATACTGAAACAGAATCTGCCAGGCTCATCCCATATTTTTTCATATACACTAAGCGCAGGCTGTCGCTGAATTTCACTAATGATGGAATGGTTGCAAAACCTGAAAAATAGACTTTAAATTCATTCCACAAGCCCATTTTATATCCTAAAGTCCTTACGAAAAACACCCATCGCATAAATGCCATTAAAACTCCAATGGAGCCGATTATGAAAACCAATGGGAAAATCGCTAAATTTTCTCCAATTTTTACAATTGAATCAATGAAAAACTTTCTGTATTTTATCATTCCGAAAGCTATTAAAACGAACAATCCAATCTTGAGAGGTTTCAGCTTCACGTTGAAACACCCTTTCAGCAAATATAAAACTTACAAGGGGATCCGAAAATGACTAAAAAAAGCAGACCGCGCAGAGGCTCTCTCCAATTTTCACCTAGAAAGAGGGCTCGGAAGTTGATACCCAGGGTCAGGAGCTGGCCGGCCAAAACAGAAGGAATCCTGGGCTTCATAGGCTACAAAGTTGGGTCCTTTACAGCTATAGCAGAGGTCACCGATAAAAATTCACGCATGGCCGGCAAGGAAAAATCACTGCAGGCCACTGTGATTGAAGTCCCTCCAATGGTCCTCCGGGCGGTCCGCATTTACAAAAAAACACACTACGGTTCGAGGGTGGTCGGCGATTATTCCAATCTGGAAAAGCTTCCTGAAGCATTTGACTTCGGCCGTCTGATACTTGAGACCCAACCGAAACTAGCAGGCTTTCCAAAGAAAAAAAGTGAATTGGTCGAAGTTGGATTTGGCGGCTCCAATGAACAATTGGTTGAATTTGCCAAGACTTATATGAACAAAGAGATCAAGGCCGGAGAATTTTTCAAACCCAACGAGTTCATTGATGTTACTGCAGTGACAATTGGAAGAGGCCTTCAGGGCGTTGTCAAGCGCTTCGGCGTTCCATTGCTTCCAAGCAAGACAGAAAAATCACGCAGGAAGGTTGGCTCGCTCGGTTCATGGACTCCTGCCCGGACAGATTGGAGAGTTCCCATGGCAGGCCAGACCGGCTACCACGTCCGCACTGACTACAACAAGGAGATCCTGGCGACTGGTGCAGGCGGGGACATCAACCCAAAGGCAGGCTGGCCCCGCTACGGGCTGGTAAAAAGTGAATTTATAGTCTTGAAAGGCTCTGTCCCCGGACCCGCCAAGAGGCCAGTATGGCTCCGCAAGCCCATGCGGGCCGGCCGGAAACAGCCCCACATCCTCAAGACTTTGATTTACGAAAATGAGGTGATCAAGCTATGAAAGTGCCGATATATGATGAAAAGGGCAGGGAAGTTAAGAAATTGGAATTGCCCCGGCAGTTCCACACCCCCATCCGCAGAGACCTCATAAAAAAAGCAGTCCTTTCCCATCAAAAGGCCCGCGTCCAGCCACATGGTGCTTCATACATGGCCGGCAGGAGGAGCAGCGCCAAGTTCGAAGGCACCAGGACAGGATACGGCCACTCCTACAATCTTTCAGCTGCCCGCGTCCCCCGCCTCATGATGAGGGGTGGCCGAAGGACGGGCAAGGTCATGAATGTGCCCTTTGCAGTCGGCGGGCCGAGAGCACATCCCCCCAAAGCTGAGAAAATATGGAAGATAAAAGTGAATCTTAAAGAGCGCAAGTTCGCCATCCGTTCAGCTCTTGCTGCGACAGCAGACAAATCAATTGTCAGTGAACGGGGCCACAAACTTGGAAAACTTGAAACTCCTATTGTATTTGTGAATGAGATTGAGAAAATTGATAAAACCAACAAATTCATAAAACTCCTTGAAACTATCGGTCTTGCAGATGAACTTCGCCGTGCATCCAAGAAAAAAGTACGGGCCGGAAAAGGAAAGATGCGCGGCAGGAAATACAAAAAAGTGAAGGGGCCTTTGGTGGTCGTATCTGACTACAAAGCACCGCTTGTCAAGGCTGCCCGCAACATCCCAGGTGTAGATATTGTGAATGTCAAAGACTTGAATGCAGAGCTCCTTGCTCCTGGGACACACTTCGGCAGGCTGGCTGTTTTTTCTGAAGCGGCAATTGAAAGAATAGAAAAGGAAAATTTATTTCTTTAAGCGTCCTCGATTCCCTTTTCAGTCAATTGGAACACAATTTCACCTTCCGGCATATCCGGCGAGTCTATAAGACGCGCAATTTTCTTGTTTCCTTTGCTTTTAATGAAGAACATGCGGTAGGTTGAAGCGTGGGCCAGCACATGTCCCCCGACAGCAGTCATACTTGGCCCAAAGAAAGCATCCGGCCGGGACATAACTTGGTTGGTGACATAGACTGCCAGATTGTATTGGTCCGCTATTTTTTGCAACAGATGGAGGTGCCTGTTCAGTTTTTGCTGCCTCCCCGCCAAGGTGCCTCTTCCCGCATAATCTGACCTGAAATGGCCCATTAAACTATCTACCACCACCAATCGGATATTTTCTCCCTTATTCAGCAAATCTCCAATCTGCTCTGCCAGATACATTTGGTGGTCGCTGTTGAAGGCTCTTGCAACGAATATATTCCTCAACACCTCTTCGGCATCCATCCCGCGGGATTTTGCTATCTGCGCAACCCTCTCAGGCCGAAAAGTATTTTCAGTGTCAATGAACGCAACCTTTCCCTCCAGCCCGCCTTCTTCAACAGGTTTCTGCACTATGACGGATAGAGTCAGCCCCAACTGGGTTTTTCCCGCACCGAAAGGACCGTGGGCCTCAGTAATAGCTTGGGTCTGCACTCCTCTGCCCAGCAATTTGTCCATGTTCTCCGAACCTGTGCTGATGTAGCCTATATCCTTCCTTTTTTCAAGCAATTTTTCCGCAGTTTCAAATCCCATCTCCAATTTCTGCCGGGCAGCCTGTATTATCTTGGTGGCGGTAAGCTCGCCGATATCGGCAGCCGCAGAAATCTCCCCTGCGGATGCAACTGCGATGCTCATGAAATCAACAAAACCGACCTCCCTTAGTTTTTCAGCGGTCTTTGGCCCAACTCCAGGCAGGTCTTCAACATTATCAGCCATAAACCCTTCTTGCAGGGGGGGTTAAAAGGGTTTTTGAGCAGGGTGCCGGTGACGCTAAGCCAGCACCTGCCACCCCAGGACGGCCACCAGCACTAGGATTGCGAGCCCTATTTTCAAACCCACAGGGTCCCGTGCTTCAACTGTGCCTTCCGGCTGCCCAACCGCACCGCCCTCTTCTGTCCCGGCAGGGGTTTGGTTGCCGGCCCTTCCACTGCCCTCCTCTGCCTTTTCCAGCACATACCTCCCGGTTTCTACGGGAACGCCACCTCCATGGTTGCGCCCCATTTCATCCACCAGGACAAACCCTTCCCCCACTTCAATTGAGCCGATGCCTTCAACATAAATTATGCCGTTGTCCGCCCATATCTTTCCGGCAATTTCAACGCTTTCAATTCCAGTTACATTCACCAGGCTGAAACTAACACTTTCATTTTGGGTTTTGTTTTCACTTTTATCGTGTTTTGTGACGGATTGTCCTGAAACAATCCATCCCCCTCCCCCGCCACCCCCTCCCCCTCCTCTGGAGCTTGTTTCTTTCGGCGGCGGCGCAACATAGTATTTTTCCCCGCCATCTGCAATGCAAATCAAGAAATCTGTCCCCGCCCCATTGTAATTCACCCACCATTGGCTTCCACTTTCACTCCCATATCCTGCGAATCTTGTCCAATTCACAGCTTCATTCACCCACCCTTCAGCATGCTCTTTTGACGGCGCGTTCACTTCACTCAAGAACCAGAAACTCCCGTTCCACGATTCACTTGCATTATACAATATACAACTCTGATTCACTCCACTCACATTGCTCCACATCTCTTTTGAATCCCAGCAGACAGTTCCATTCGAAAATGACACATTGACCGTCGACTCATTCGGCGCGCTCAAATTCCCAAAACTCATAACTCTGACCTGCCCCATCCAACTATTATCAAAGCACCGGCTGCCATTAATCTCCCAAGAAACTGACGTTTTCCACGCTTTTTCAACTAAATAAGTGGAATTTATGCTTTCAAGGGCCCCCACCTCAACTGTGGCATTGGCGGTCTTCCACACCCGGATGTAGTCGATGGTTTGTTTGCCGTCATGGGATGCAAAGCCGA
>CAZJUS010000032.1:0-9277 GCA_964549355.1 Candidatus Undinarchaeota archaeon
CTGTCGAGCGAAGCGAGACAGCCACCGTGGTCGAGCTTCGTAAAGCTCGGTTCAAATCCGGTCCCCCGCAACTGAACTCCATGAAAAGCTGTCCAAACAAAATATACATTCAATCCCAAATATGAATTTATATCAAGGCGCGGTATTGGAGTATGGTTGTCAAACGCCCTGTCAAAAATATCTACTACTTGGAAATTGCCAAAGCAATTGCACAAAGGAGCCCTTGCTCACGGCGCAGGTTCGGAGCAATAATAGTTGTGAATGATGCAATAGTCAGCACGGGCTACAACGGCCCTGCCCGCGGTGTGAACAACTGCGAAATGGGGTGCCTCAAGGACAAAATGAAGGTGGAAGAATACGCGGGATATGACTGGTGCCCGGCAGTCCATGCGGAAGAGAATGCAGTCATCAACGCTGCACGGAACGGCAACGCCGTGAAAGGCGGGATATTGTATATCCTCGGCCAAAGACAGGACGGAACAATAACAGAGTCGCACCCCTGCAAGCGGTGCGCCAGGGTGCTTGTGAATGCGGGCATTGAGCGGGTCGTGACAATGAATGCCATGGGGGAGATTATCAGCTTCAGGGCTGAAGATTTTGTGAAAGAAGACAACACATGGTATGAAGAAAATATGAAGAGATGATTCAGCCGGGGAAGCATCCGTGGCTGTAGCGCAGGGCATGGACCTTGCCCCGAATCTCCTCTGCAGAGTTCTTCACTTTCTCCAAGAGTGAATGAGGTGCCTCAAAAACTCTGCCGGTGCGGGGGTTGATGATTTCAGAATAAAAATCATGGTAGCTGGCGCTGTTGAAATCCTCCGCTATCAAATTCTCGGAGTTGATGCGGTTGATGAAAGCGTCAATGCTTGCATAAAACAGAGGCATGTCTTTGCATATCTTCGCAATCCTGCCGAGATCCATGTCGAGATACGCCAGCAGGGCATACATATCCACCGCATCCTTGGGCCTTGAAGCCTGGGTTGCCAGTTTCTCCACGAAAAGTGATTCCGGGCTGAGAAAAGGGGAGCGCTTCAGCATCCGCCTGATGGTCCTGAGTTCCTTGAGCTGATAATCAAAGGGCCTTAAGGCTTCTGCATAAACTTGCTCTCCGTTGTATTGAAAAACTCCGATTTTCTCCTGGTCGACCTCCATGCGCTTGTCAAGGGCATCCACATCGCCGTGCTCCCTTAGCGGAAACGGCAGATGATAGTCGACTGCGACCCCGCACGAAACAGGTCTTTTCACTTGCTCTATTGCATAAATTTTCGCATCCGGGTCCGCCACATTCTGCCTGAACTGCTTCTTCCATCCGCCTGTAAGCATGCAGGCCAAACTTCCAGACTTTAAAATATCAATTGTTTGGGTATTTTACGAAGTAAAAAGTTTATGCTCCCCCCACCGGGATTTGAACGAACTTAGCAAAGCAACTCTTTGAGTCGGCCATGTGGCCCGGTTTCACCGGACCGAATATTTTTGGTCTGGCTGTTCCCTTTGATCAAACTTTTCTGCGGAAAAGTTTGTGCCCCCACCGGGATTTGAACCCGGGTCACTGGCTGACCTTTCCCTCTCCTGACGGATTGGGATTGAAAGGCCAGTATCCTTGGCCGGACTAGACGATAGGGGCGCGACTGGAAAGTGGCGGGACTAATCACTTACGCCTTTTGGCCATCCGGGTTGCTGTGCCTGCAATCATGTTGCGGACTCTTTTGGACGGGACTTCCAGCAGCTCCGAAACAGCTTTCTTGCTTTTGCCAAAGCCTTTGCTGAACTTTTTAGGATGCTTCCCGACCAATTGCTTCGCAGCTTTCTTGACGAGCCTTGGTCTCACTTTTCCCATGAATACTTTGTGCAAAGTAGGTATTAAAAAGCTTGTTGCCGAAAAAGGCACAGGAAATCAAATAAAGCTTATAAACCGCCCAAATAAGCAGTTTCAGGTGTAAAATATGGTTTCGCTAGGACCCTTTGCAAAAAAAGTTTACGACGCCATGGTGACTCTCGGCGCCGTCTCGGACAACAGCGTAAAAAGTGCTGACCAGATAATGGAGAAGGCCAAACTCGGAAAAGGGCAGACCAACCAAGGATTGCAGGAGCTGATGAAGCATAGAATAGTCTCCCGCATGGCAAGGTCCAAGCGAGCCGGATACTATATATCCAAGCAGATATAGTGGTGACATGAACAAATTCAGGCTTCCAATCTTGTTGGCGTTGCTGGTTGTCGCATTCACGGCAGTTGGTTATTCCGCAGACCTCAGGGTGGTCGCAAGCGAGTCTTCGATCACTTCCGAGTATGGGGAAGCGGTCAACCTGCATCTCAACATAACCAACAACGGCGGCGAGCCTGTCGACATTTTAGTCGATGCAGGGGGCATCCCGACCTGGCTCAACATATTCCCCAGCAATTTCCGGCTGAACATGGGCGACACCCAAACTGTGTGGCTGAGGTTCAGCCCGAAAATGAATCCTGCCAAATACCTCTATAACGTGGTCGTCTACGCAAAGGTTGACGGCGAGTGGGTAAGCCAATGGGACAACAATATCTTGATTACAATAACAGGGGAGGGGTCGGCAGTTGCTCCAAGCAACAGGTTTATTGGAATATCGGCCCCGAAGGAGGCCATGCCCGGCAGCACCATATCGGTCGATGTGGAAGTCCGGGAGGCGGTCGTGCCTGCAACCCTGGACCTGATGCTCCTGAAAGACGACAAGGTCTCCCAGACAGTCTCAACCGAGCTGGACGCCGGCACCGCAACCATTGAAATGGAACTGCCAAAAACTTTGCCTGCGGGGGTTTACACCCTGAAAGCCTCCTTGGTCGGGAAGGGCATAATCAACTCGACTTCCATGACCATCTTGGAAAAATCGCAGGTCAGCAGCGACATAAGGACCGAAGGCAAATTTCTCGGCATCAAAACCTATGTGTATGTTGTGAATACGGGCAACGTGGAAAAAACTGCGAGGTATTATCTGAAACTGCCGGTCTACCAGAAACTGGTCTTCAGTTCAGACCCGAACCCGGAAGTCATCACAGTCGACGGCGTGCCGATGATGAGCTGGGCATACAAGGTCATGCCCGGGGAAAGCAAGCTGGTGGTCAGCTATTCCATTGATTATATACCCTACGCCCTGCTGCTGTTGCTGATAGTCTTGGCAGTTGTATTGGTCCTCCAAAAGCCGGAGCCCATCAGCGCCTCAAAGAAGATGGAGGAAATAAAAGAAGTGGACGGAAACACTGTCATCAAGGTTATAATCAAAGTTGTAAACAGGTCGGACAAATCCGCAGAGGATGTGGTGGTCGAGGACACAGTCCCGGGCATTGCAGCGCCCACCAAATTCCAGGTCGTCAAGCCCAAAGCCAAAAAGAGCAAGAAAGGCATTGTGCTTTCGTGGAAACTTGGAAGAATGGAGCCTTACGAAGAACGGCTTTTTGGATATGAGATGGTGCTGGGCTTCGGCCTGATAGGGGATTTGAAGCTGCCCCAGCCGAGAGTCTCGGCCAAACTTTAAGCCGTGCCAAAGCTGGCCAGCCGAGCCCGGACAAAGCCAAGGATGGGTGCGAGGTCATAATCGCTCTTGTACTGCCTGCCGAATCCGGCAATCCCGGGGAAAGCAGAATCCAAAGCCTGAAGGAACTGGGTGACATTGGAGGGCCGGGCTTTTTCGCGCGCCCTTTCAAAATCAATCAGCCTCACGCCTCCGGCAGTCTTGATGAAATGCTTGTCCGGCCGGTGGCATTCTTCCTTCTGGATTGAAAGCCGGTCAAGAATGTGCAAAGCCTTGAGAAAGGCGGGGGCGGACGCCTTGAACTCCGCCGGCGTCATCATCCGCACAGGCTTGCCGTAGATTCTTTCCATCGCCACCATGCGGCCGAGCTTGAAATAGGGGATGGGAGCGATGCCTGTCCTGCGGAGCTTCCTGAGGAATTTCCATTCCTTCAAAGCGTTGGCCTCGAGCCCCGGCTTGAAAATTTTGACGGCCAAAGGCCCAACCAGATAAACCTTCGAGTGCCTGCCCTTCATCACTGAAGGGCATGGGGCGGGGGAATATAGATGTTTGGCTGTCTGGAAAGTGAACCCTCCGCCGGCATGCCGGCGGCGTCAAGCTTAACTATGGGCCGGTAGAATACTTGTATGGCCAAAGGATGCATCTTCTGCAAAATTGTCGACGGCAGTGAAAAAGCTTGGAAAATTTACGAAGACAGCTTCTGCGTTGCGTTTCTCGATGTATTTCCTGTAACCGAGGGGCATGTGCTGGTCATCACCAAAGAGCATGTGGCTGATGTCTTTGATTTGGAGGAGAAAAAGTTTATGGAGCTTTTCAAGGTGGCGAGAAAAATTGCCTTGGCCATGAAAAAACAGCTTGGAGCTAAATTTGTCAATATAATCACAGCCCCCGGCGTCATAAAGCATGCCTTCATTCATATTGTACCGAGATACGACTATGATTTGATGGGCCCTGTGCCCGATATGGAAAACAAAAGAAAAATGGATGACGAAGACATGAAAAGTTTGAGCAAGAAGCTCAAGCTCCCGCAGGGGGTGGCTCCGGATGCTAAAGGAAAAGCTTAGCGGAAAATTGGTCAAGAGCATCATTGCACCGCATGATGCCCTGAAAGCTGCAGGGGTGTCCGGCCCACTGCTCAGCATGGATGCTTCATGGTACAGGGCCATGGACGGGGACAAGGAAATCGTCAAGATGGCCAGCTTTGCCTTCCTGCTCTCGGACGGCGGAAAGCCCATCCAGGTGCAGGCAGAATTCGAGAAAGGGGAGTTCAAGACCACCACCAAAGACCTGTCCAGTGAGATGGGCGATGTGAATGAGGAGGGCGAATTCCTGGACAGTGTAAAGCTCATGGATGACGCGTCTGCAGTTGAGAAGATAGAAAAAAACACCAGGGTGCAGACCGCCATGAAAAAGGCCCGGCACCTCCGGCTGGCTTCTCTGAGCTTCATTCTGTTCGACGACATTTACGAGGCCCCGGTCTGGCACGCGGTGCTGAAAAACTGGCCCCTCACCAATTACTTCAAAAGGGAGAAGCCGGTGACCCTGGAGGTAAGCATTGAGGCTGTCAGGGGCAATACACTGAGCTTTAGACAAATTATTTAAACCAACAAGGCGATACCCAATATCATTTTGGTGATTGAATGGGCGAAGACTTTGAAAAGAAACTGAAAACAGGGACCACCACTGTCGGCATGGTCTACAACGGCGGGGTCCTCCTGGCCTCCGACACCCAGAGCACTGCCGGCTATATCGAGAGCAGGAGCGAAAGGAAAATCCACAAGATTGCAGACAATATTGCACTGACCACTGCAGGTGTCGTGGGTGACATACAGGCGGTAGTCAGGTTCCTCAAATCCGAAGCCAAGATTTACCAGATGAACAACGGTCACATAACAGTCAAAGGGCTCGCAACTCTGCTGGGCAATGTCCTGCACGGCAACCGCATGTTTCCGTTGATAACTTCCATAATAATGGGGGGCTACAACAAGGACTCTGAGCTTTTCGCAATAGACCCGTTCGGAGGCATAAGTTCAGGGGAGAAATTTTTCGTAACCGGCTCCGGAGGCCCGCTGGCCATGGGGGTCATTGAAAGCTCGTACAAGGAAAATCTGAGTGAGAAAGAGGCTGTGGAATTGGCCAAAAAAGCCATCTCGACTGCCCAGGAAAGGGACATTTACAGCGGGGGCCGGAAAATCATGGTCGCGCTCATAGACAAAGACGGCTACCGTGAAATTTAAGCAGGCAACCCCAACAATAATATTCGGTGTTAATTTGACTGGAACAGAGATTCTACAAGAAGTAGAGGCGAATTTGCCAAAAAAGGCAGACATAAGAGAAAGCAGATTTGAAGGAGCCGGTGTTGTAATCTTCTCAAAGGACCTGCCCTTCGTCCTGAAAGCCTCTGAGTACTTGAGTGAAGTTGCCAAAAAAATGAAGCTGAGGGTCGAGGCCCGGGCGGACAAAAGCCTCCTGCTTCCGCCGGAGGACGCCAAAGAAAAAATTGAAAAGGCCATTGAAAAGGCAGGCATAACGGATATCTTCTTTGACACCCACAGGTCCAGGGTCATCATAGAGGTCGAAAAGCCCAGCGAAGTCCTAGGCAACGGCCTGGACAAAATAACTGAAATCAAAGCCAAGACGGCGTGGACTCCGGTCATCCAAAGAAAACCCCCCCTCAAATCAGATATAATCACCACCATCCGGAAAATCATGACCAAAAACAGCAAAGCCCGCGCCGATTTCCTGAACCGGGTCGGCATGAGGATTTACAGCGAAGGCAAAGAGCCCAAATGGGTCCGGGCCAGCTTCCTGGGGGGCGCCAAGGAAGTGGGGAGGAGCGCCATCCTGGTGCAGACCCCTGAATCCCACATCCTGATGGACTGCGGTATCAATGTGGCCAAAACAGGTGAAGACTCCTTCCCTGTGCTGGAAGCCCCAGAATTCAGGATAGACAGGCTTGATGCAGTCATAGTCAGCCACGCCCACCTCGACCACTCCGGCTTCGTGCCCTTCCTGTACAAATACGGATACAAGGGGCCCGCCTACTGCTCCAAACCCACCCTCCACCTGAGTACCCTGCTCCAGCTGGACGCCATTGAAGTTGCCCAAAAGGAAGGGCAGAAAGCGCCGTATTCGTCCAAAGACATAGAGGATGCCATCCTGCACTCCATAACTCTGCCGGAGGAGGAAGTCAGCAATATAACTCCTGATGTCCGGCTGACCCTCTACAACGCAGCCCACATACTTGGGAGCAACATAATCCACCTCCACATAGGGGAGGGCTTCTACAATCTGGTCTATACGGGCGACTTCAAGTACGGCCCGAGCAGGCTGCACGAGCCGGCCAACAACCAATTCCCCCGGGTGGAAGGCCTGATAATGGAAGGCACATACGGCGGCAAGGACAATGTGGAAGCTTCAAGGAAGGAGGCAGAAGACCATCTGCTCGCCAATGTGAAGGAGATATTGGACAAGAAGGGCAAGATGCTGATTCCGGTCCTGGGGGCGGGGCGGGCCCAGGAAGTCATGCTGATTCTGGAAGCCGCCATGACAGAAAACCGCCTGCCCAAAGTCCCCATATATGTCGACGGCATTGTCTGGGATTCGACTGCAATCTACACCACATACCCCGAGTTCCTGCACCGGAGCATCAGGAGGGCGGTCTTCAGCACTGAAAAAAACCCTCTGCTCAACCCCATCTTCGGCAGGGTCGGAGGGCAGAAGGAAAGGGAGGAGATTGTGGCCAAGGACGAAAGCTGCATCATCATGGCAACATCAGGCATGATGACAGGAGGCCCCAGCGTATTCTATCTCTCCAAGATGGCCGGCAATCCGAACAACGGCATTATGTTTGTGAACTATCAGGGAGAGGGCAGCCTCGGCCGAAAGGTGCAGAGCAGGCCGAAAAATATTGTGATGGCGACCAGGGGCAATGCAAGGACAGTGCTCCCTCTCAATGCAAAGGTGTTTACTGTCCACGGCCTGTCGGCCCACAGCGACCGCAAACAGCTGGTGGCCTATGTGGGCAACATGAACCCGAAGCCGAACAATGTCATGGTGGTGCACGGGGAGGCAGGCAAGACCCTCGACCTTGCATCAAAAATCAGAAGCACCTTCAGGATCCGGGCCAGCGCACCCAATATACTGGATGCAGTGAGGCTGAAGTAAATTATATAAACTTAAAAGTGGTAATATGGTCATGGGCAGGCTGAACAAAAAGGATGTCTACGGGGTATGGCGTAAGGAAAAATACGAACGGGCCATCGAAGAGCTGGTTGGTCGTGAAGACAAAGAAAAATTCAAGGAAGAATACGACCAACGCCTAAAAGAGGTTGAGGACAGGATTGTAAGGCTGTATGTCCGCAAAAAAAAGATTACTGAAAAACAATTTAATGATCTGATACGTTCGAATTCCCTTTTTTTAAGAACAATGCAACTTGAAATTTTGAAAGGTGCCCAAAGGGCGTACAGAAAACTGCGGAGGCGGGGATACTCCGATGAAGAGATTGCGGAATCTGCTGAAAGCAAGTTTGAGGGAAGAATGAAAAAAATTGTTGAGCGCACTTTGCGTAAATATGAAAATGACTTGTTTGACGTCAGTTCAAGGCTTATCAGTGGAATCAAAGAGTTTGCAGTCGGCGAATACCATCGGCAGTGAATACGTTTAAGTAAATGGGGGGCATAAATTTACCGTGGAGCTTCCCGGATTCCAGATGCATTCATTCCCTATGAACCCCAGCGTATTCTACGCATTCAGGGACCTCAGCTTCAAGACCAAAAACTTCGAACGGCCCATAGTCATCACGGCTGAATTGCTCATAAGGGAGGAGCCGGAGAGGGTGCTCATAAAACAAGGCAACGCCAGACTGCCTGATTTCATGATTGTATCCCGGCCGACGGACGGCTTCATGAAGGCCACCCTGAAGTCGGCTGAAGAAATACTGCGGAAAGTTTTGTTCTCCGCCCCCGCGGGGGACAGCATATCGGGGGGAGGCAGGAGCATCTCGGAAATCGGCTCCATCTTCTCGGCGCTCCCGTTGCCGGAAAGCGATCTGTCATTCAGGCTCCCCGTCGTGCTCTCGGAGAATATACAATTTGAAAACAACATGGCAAGCGTGTATCCTGTGGAGAAAGCCATATTCGAGCTGAAGCCCCAAAAATTCGGCTTTATCTTTTCGACCCGCAAAGGCCTGAAAAATCTGGTGGATGAAATCGAGGAAAAGCTGAAGACCGGCTTCTCCGGCGTGCAAAAAAAGAAACCCTAGGCAAAAATATAAAGTGCTCAAGACAAAGGATTGGAGTTGAAGTTGCTGAGGTGGCAGAGTGGTTAACGCGCTAGCCTGCTAAGCTAGTCCCCTTTGGGGTCGTGGGTTCGAATCCCACCCTCAGCGAGCTTTTTAGGAAAAAGCTCGACCAAAAAACATCAATGTTGGTTGTAGGGGTGGTTTGGGTTCTTGGCCCTGAAAATCAAATCCAGCAGGACGATTATGGCGATCTGGTGGTTGAGGGTGCAGGGGCAGAGGGAGTATTTCGGGCCGGGAGGGGCGGGCTCGGGAAAGCCGTCAGGACCCCCTACCACAAAGACGGGGCCGGCCACAAGAAGCTCCTCAAGCTTTTCCGGTGTCAGGGGCTCGCCCCGCTCATCGAGGAGTATTGGGTTTTCCAGACCTTCAAGTTTTTTCACAAAATCAACAGGTACCCCCGCCCTCAGAGACAGCTCCCTTATGACCTCTGCATAGGGCTTCTTGGCCTTCGAGGGGCAGACTATCCTCGCCTT
>CAZJUS010000033.1:0-8626 GCA_964549355.1 Candidatus Undinarchaeota archaeon
GATGTTTTTCAGCTGTTTTATCTTCCTCTTGAAGTCCTGCATGCTGGCGTCCACGGACGGTGTCCGCTCGAAACTTTAAATGTGTTGGGGCGGATTCTGCCAACATGCCGGATTGGGGCCGCATCAGCGCCCCGGTGACTAATGTCTGTGCCCGTCTCTGCCTGCAAATCCGTTTTCGACTTCCAGCCTTCCGTCTTCGATATAGAACTTCAAGGGCCCAATCTCACCCTCCCATCCATCTTCGAACTTCAAATGCGACTGCCCGTTTTCCTGGACTTCAAGCACCATTCTCGGCTCAATCCCCCTGCAGGAGACAATGCCTTTTTCAGCGTATTCCTTTATTTTTTCATCCCCCAGAATCAAATCCAGCAGGGAATACGCCGAGTATTCTTTGGCATATTTGTCCACCACTGCTTTGATTTCCGAAGTGGTGTTCGCGGTCCCGCCGAACTCCGTCAGGTAGAATGCCAGCGCATATGAAAGCATCTCCTTGTTCGGTGCAACTCCTGCATCCATCATATGATTTGAGACCGCCGAATAGACCAGCGCCTTGAGGTGCGCCGGTTCGGCGCTCAAAAGCTCATTGATCTTGGCAGCGTATACTTTGTGGGGCGAGTTGGACGCGGTGCTTGCCGGGAAATTCTCGACCGCCCTCCCCAGATTGAAAGATCCCACCGTCTGGCATACATTCAGGCTCCCTCCCCTTTCATGGCTTGTAAGCGGTATTTCGAAATTTCCCGTAAATTCAAAGTTTACTCTATAATGTGTTGAAACTTTAATGGAGACCATGAAGTTGTCCCCGTCCTCCAGGAAGTATTCGGTGTATTCAGTTTCCAGATCTTTCGTCGGATTGATTCTTGCCTGGAGCCCGGATTCACTGCTCCTGATGATTATTCCATTGTCTTCAACAGCGAATTCATACAGAGGATTGGAAGTGACGGCCAACAAGGACGGCAGAGCCTCAAGCACTGCAGCATTCTCAAGCGCATAGTCTTGGATTTCAGCAGGCAGTCTTCTGAAACTTCCTGCACGATTCCAAACAACTGCAGGGACTCTCCTTTCCGCCAGGTACCTGATGAACTCCTCCGGGCACGACTTTGCAACTTCTTCTGAATTTAGCCAAGCAGCGTCATTGACTCTCATTTCTATCAGGAACCTTATCAACTTTTCGTCGCGGTATGCCTTCTTAATTTGTTTAGACTTCACCCAGACACATACAGGGGCATCCATTTTTACCAAATACCTAATCAGATCTTCTGAGTATGATATTCCAATATCGTCTGCAAAGTACCAAATATTTTCATCTTCATTTTCCGCCAAGAACTCAATTAATTTTTTTGAGTAGCGCTTCGAAATTTTTTCAGCATTTCTCCAAGCCCATGGATAAACTTCATTTTTTGCCAAAAGCTCCCTTAAATCCTCAGGGTATGCCTTCTCAATTTTTTCCACTTCTTCAGGAGTGAATTTGAATTTCTGCAGGACATCGAGATAGGTCATGGTCTTGCCTATGGTAAGTTTCCGTCCGGCTTTTTCAAAACATTTTTCCAGGTATTTCTTCGCTCTCTTTTGCTCCATGAATGGACGGATATTTTCTGCGATATTCTGAATGTAACTTTCTCTTGAATTGCCTTCCAAATGGTCAATGAAGTCAAGATATGCGTCTGCAAATTGTTTTCCAAGGCGCACCATGTCTCTGACACTCTTGTTAAAATTTTGAAGTTCAGAACGTGTTAATTTGTCCATGATACGCATTATTTTTTCACTTTCTTTGTCAAAGAATCTAAAATAACCTATTGCGTCTTTGGTTGAGGGGAGCCCTATGGAATCCGAACTCATGAAGCAGTCCAAGTATTTTGCATTGTCCGACTTCTCAAGAAGTTTGAGGAACATCTCTAATGGCTCTTCCCCTCCTTCTTCACGCGCAATGCGTGTGGCACTCCTAAAAATTTTTTCGGCATAATCACCACCGAATTTATCTGCGAGTTCAATTATCTTTTCGACTCTCGGCCCAATCCGTTCGAAGTATATGTTCACCTCATTGCTTTTGTGTGCATCCAGCACATCAGAATCCTGAACTAAAAAATGATATGCCACCAGTTCCAAAGCACGCAATGTAAAATAGCTCCGAAATGTTTTGCGGGGCATCCTCTCTGTGATATAAAGATAATTTTCCAGCACCCCTTTCTCGAGTTCTGCCATTTTTACAATATCTTTGTTGAATTCCAAAACAGCTTCGGCCGCAGGCATTTTTGCAATTTGATTAAGATAGCTTTCAAGCAGCTTTTCACTGTACATTGCAGTCTCCACACTGCACCTTTGCAAGGAGTCCAGTACGAATATTGAAGACCCTTCCCATTTTTTTGCCAATTCATTTATCCTTTCAATTTTTTTGCCGAAGGTTTTGAAGAATTTTTTCAGGGTATCTCTGTCAGATGCAAGGCGTTCAATGCCGTCTGCAAAACTATTCAGAGTTAAACTGTACTGAATTTTATCGGCAATGTTGAGATAGTCTTCCAGGATTTCTTCCCCGAGTTTGGCAGTTTCTGCAGCACCCCACGAAACTTTCCATGCCGGGTCTTCACCGAATTTGCCAGCGAGTTTATCGATTCTTTCAAGTTTCCGATCGACTAAATCAAGATACGCTTCCACTTCTCCGTTCTCATGTATGAGATTCCAAGCACCGCGCATGATGTACTCCAGGACTTTTTCGTGGCGCGCTTTTTCGGCAATGGCAAGATATCTTTCTAATGTCTTTTTTCCATGCTTGGCAGTTTCTGCAGCACCCCACGAAACTTTCCATGCCGAGTCTTCACCGAATTTGCCAGCGAGTTCATCTATTTTTTTGAGCTTCTGTTCGATTAGTTCAAGATACTCCTCCTTGTTGTTATCTCCAGGCATGTCTTCCCAGCTAATGAGGCGGATACAGTCCTGGATGTTTTCATTAGCCAGAATTGCCTCCGGTGTTTGTCCCGAAAACAAACCCGTTTTGTTTTTTATCTTTTTGGCATGGTTGAGATAATTGAATAAATATTTGTCTCCTGATGCTGCTTTGATTTCCGTAGCAAATCTTTGATTGAAATCTTCTGAAGAGGAAACCGAAGGCAGTTTTTCTATTTCAGCCCTCCATTCGTTGAAAGTCCTAAGGTATTTCTTCCAATCTTTATTTTTATTCAGGAGGTTCTTGAGTTTGTACATGAATGGTCGCATAATCTCCGCATTCTTTATTTTCTGGAAAGCCTCATAACACTCTACCAACCACATATCCTTTTCGTCGCCCCCATACCTCCAGATGTCCTTGACAATAGCATCCAAATTAGAAGACCAAAAACTCAGAAAGACATCTTCATTGCTTCTTTGGAGCTTCCGAAGAGTCTCATCGAAGTATGCTATTTCCCCAAAGGGCAGTTCATCTGGCTGTATCGTATTTTCCACCTCCTAGGGCTGTCAAAGCGATGCTGATCATCGTTGGAATGTCATACTTGTCCAGGTCATACATTTCCAAGCCCTTCATCACCCTTTCAATGGCTTCAATGGGATATCCGTGTTCATACAAGACGTAGGAGGTCATAGTCATCCCCTTGTGCCGCCCTGCCAAAATTTCATCTGTTTTGGTCCTTTCATATTCGATTATTTTCGTAAGCCCTACGAGGGCTTTCTCCTGCAGTCCGTCCTCCAGAAGTGTAGCGACCTCGAGATATCCGTCCAATAACTTTTCCCCCCGTTTCACTGCACCCACAACACCCCGCGTGATGTAATCTTTGTTCTCCAGATTTTTAATTGATTCAAAGAACGCACTCATCCTTTCGGAGTTATTATCAAAAACCCGGAGATACTCTTCAACTTCACCACCACTGCTGAAGTCACCAACACCAACTGCAAAGTAATTTAGAATTTTTGCGTTGTTTATTTTTTCAGCAGTTTTGAAAAATTTTTTCAACAGCATATCATCCGCAAGTTTTGCAATTTTTACAGCGCCTTGCACAAACCTGTATTTTACCGTCGGAGCGTTGATGCGTTCAACAAAGTGGTTTATTTCTTCAAAATTTTCATCCAAGATTTTCAGGGCTTTCATGATGCCTTTTCCATTTGTGGGTTCACTAGCGCATCGAATGAAAAGATCCAGATCCTTTGCACCACTAAACTTTCTGACGAATTCGAGATACTCTTCTACCGGACCTCCGCATTTTACAATCTCCGCCACTCCCCATTCAAACACTTGTGAAAGTTCATAATCCATTGTTTTGTGAATGCGGTCGATTTCTTCAAGGTGTTTGTCAAAGACATCAATGAATTTCTCCAAGCTCCTGCGGCCGGATGCAACGTCTTGTGTTCCAGTAAGTATGCCGGGAGAAAGGTAGGGAGCTTTTGTTTGACAGGTCATGACCATCTCACAATATTTTCTGAACAGTTTACTTCCATACTCCGCAATCATTTCAACATTTTTTTCAAAAAAGGATGAATTTTCCAGAGGAAGACTGCTGGTTCCCAACATATCAAGTACTTCGAGGTAGAGCTCCACTGCATCTTCCCCCAGAGCTCTCGCCGCATCAGAAATCTCCATGTTCACCACCCCCCGCGTATTTGAGAGTTGCACCTCCCAAAGCCGTCAAAGCGATGCTGATCGCCGTCGGGATGTCGTATCCGCTCGGGTTGTTGTTCATCAAACCATCGTAATTTGTTTGACTGCTTCGGTTGGGTATTCCATTCCACACAGGATGCAGTGGACTGCCGGCTTCCATACGCCCCTGTTTCATTTAAATCCCCCTCCCAGATATATGCCCGATTGTTTATCCTTCTGTGAATATCCTTCCAAGGTTCCGATTGTGATTTTCAAGATATCCTTGTCGCTGTTGATGGACATGCGGGAGAGTTCGCCGTACTTTCCTTCGCCCTCCCCGCCGATGTGCAGAATCAGCCCCCCTGAAGCATACTCCCCGATTTTGTCAAAAAACCTTTCGACTTCGGTTTGGTTGGAAATTTCCAGGTCTGTCAGCATGAATACCAACGGCTTTCCGTATTGCTGTGAAAATTTTTCCAGTGCAGTCTTGAGCTGTGCGCTTTTAAGCACCGTCCCACCCTTTTGGTATTTTATGGTCTGCCGGTATAGGGCATCTGTCGGCTTTTGGTCCTCCACTGTTACAGTTGCATCCCCGAAATTGGTGACCATGACTGGAGAGTCCGGAAAGGATTTCAGTATGGTGTA
Source organism: Candidatus Undinarchaeota archaeon (assembly GCA_964549355.1). Classification (GTDB taxonomy): domain Archaea; phylum SpSt-1190; class SpSt-1190; order SpSt-1190; family SpSt-1190; genus JAAOXW01. The sequence goes on from CAZJUS010000033.1 coordinate 5,204, forward strand.
TGCTGCCAAGACTGCCAGAGACGGGTTTCCGTTTTCAATACCTGCAGGGTCCTGCATACTGCCGCTTGAGTCAATGATTATTGCGACGGGGGTCTTCTTCTTTTTTCCTGCAGGGTCTGTAATGGACATCTCGATTTCCACAGGCTTCTTGTAGAAGGTGTTGCCTTCCCTGTAATCCTCCGGCTGCTCCAACGCAGCCGAAAGGTCATCATCATTGCAGTTTCCAAGGCATATCTCTTCAAGCCCTATTTTTTTGTGATACTGCTCCCATACCTTTTCTTCCGGGATGTCAATTTTCAGCCCCTCTGCAAGGGCCTTGTAGCTTTCGATATGCCGGCTCATGTCATGCGGAGAGTAGCTTCCTGAAGAGCCTGCCAAGGACTTTGCAAGTTTTCCCAAAAGACTGGAGATGGCATCCTCTACAGCCTTATTGCCGGAGCGGTTCTTCATCAGTTTTCCCAATTGCCCGAGGACTTTTTTCTTGGTTTCTTTGTTGAGTTTGTCGATGTCGGGTTTTGCCGCCCCTAACAGGTTGCGATAGGTGTTTTGGACACCCATTCTTTTCATCAGGTTTTTAAAGGAACAGGCGAGGTCAAGAACCCCCGGGTCTTCCGGGGAGAGGTCCCAATCCAAAGTTGCGAGTGTCTTGATTATCTCATCCACATCTTCGGGAGTGGTCTCGAGCAAAGGGGAGTCGTATTCTCCAAGGTAAAGGGCCCCGTAATATGCCACCAAGCACGGGAGTGCTTTGGAGCGGTTGGTAACCATGTTTGCAAGTTCAATTTGGTATTTGAATGCATGCTCCCTCCGTTTTTTTAGGCTCTCCGGAAATGAACTGCCTATCCACGTATCGACAAGCAAGTCGCTGAACAGTCCGTCATACTCATTGCCGAGAATTTCGTAGGTAAGCAGAGCCAATGCAAGCTGCTCTTCATTTGCACACTGGTAAAGCAGATGGGCCTGTTCATGAGCAAGCACACCAACCATATCGTCTTTCACTGCTTCGATGAACGATGTATATGCTGTGATTTCCTTAGTGTAGATGTCCACCTCAGCCGTATCACTCTTTCGCATGCCTTGTAACACGTTTATTTCCTTTGGCGCACCGTCCAGCCATATCTTGAGCAAATCATTAATCTCTTCAGGGGGCACATTTATTTTTTTGAGGAACTCCACTACATTTTCTTTCACAGCACCACCTCACATCAAAGGCGTATCGTCCAGCGAGTAGACCGTTTCCAGATATGCCCGCACGGCCGGCAACGGGGCAAGTGTGTTCCCGGACATGAGTTTCTGCAGTTTTGCTTTTTTCCCTTTGTTTTCAAAAGCGTCGATGGCCTCCCCGATTTTTTTGAAGGGCTCGTAATACTGCCGGATGTTTTTGAGCTCCCCTCCCACAAACTTCATCATGAGTTTGGTGTAGTACGGTTCTCCTTTTGCTTGATAGCCTCTATTTTCCAGTGCGGAGACATTCACCCTCCCCAGCATATTGTATGCAACGGCTATCGCCATGTGTTTCGGATTGACTTCCCTGTTGCCAAAGTACCACGCAATGGCTTTTGCAAGATTCTCAGTTGCAATTGTGAACCGTTTGGAATATTTGAATTGGAGTGCTTCTGCGAGTTCACCCCTTTTGGTGCGCTTTTGCTTCGAAGCTTCCGTCCCATTAGTGAAGCCCCATTTCGAGATGATGTATGTTTGGAAGCCCCGGGTTTCATATGCCAGCCCAGTTTTGTTTATCTCACTGCGGATGCCGTCGATATCCAGAGTGCCGTTGCCGGCTCCGAGTTTTTTGAGTATGCGTTTTCGGACATCCTTCCCCAGCTTTTTTATTTCTTTCAGCACATAGTCCCTTTTGCTTTCGTCGGAAGCATTCCATGCCTTTATTTTTTCAATCAGGCTGTCGGAAAGCTCTTTGAGGTCGCCCTGCATATACTCCACGAATTCCCCGTACCCCTTTCCTCTTTCAATGGCAGAGGTCAGTTCAATCATGGTTGAAATGCGGTCCGACAACGGCCTTATCATCTCGAAGACTCCGCTGTCAAAGTTTGCAGTGGCAATTGCCCCTTCTATTTCACAAGGGCCTGCAACACCCTTGTAAATCCTCTGCCCTTCGTTGTTGGTCATCTCAAGAAGGAGGGATTGCATGTGCGGAGGCAACCGGTTTATCTCATCCACGCCGATTACATCCCCCAGGAAAGCCCCCAGTTTCCAGATTACCTCCATCTTGCCCTCTCCTATCAGCTTGGCCTGGTCGACATATCCCATCTTTATGTCTGATTCGCTTGTAGTAGGCCCCCCGTATATGAGAGCCTCTGAAGTGAGTTTGGGCGGGAGTCCGTTGAAGATGGAAAGCAGGATTTTCATCAGGCTTGTTTTTCCGCTTCCAGGGGTCCCGATGAAAAGCACATTCTCCCCTGCCAGTATGGAAAGAGCTGCGATGGTGGTCTGGTCCAGTTGGGAATCTATTTTTCCGTCCCCGTCAAAGTCAAAATCCAAGATGGAAGTCGGCAGGTATTCGCGCAGGGAGTTTACAATGCGGTAAATTTTTTCTTGGTGCTTTCCGACTGCAAGCTCGTTTTCCACTTTTTCCCTTCCCAGCCATTGGAGGAGCGTATCGGCCTCAAATTTTTTGATTTCTATTTTGCCCAAGTTGAGGTATTCTATCTCGCCGTCTTTTGTCAGCACCAGGTTGTACCCTTCAGAGTTGCCGTACTGGCCCGACCATAGTGTGTATTTGCCGAATTTGGAGCCTTCTTTTTCTTCAACATCCTTCTGGCTGAATGTGGCTTTCCATGTTGCAAGGACCACATCCTTCATTTTTTCAACAGGCGATGATTTCCGTTTGACAATTCCGCCTGCGACCGCTACACCCGGGACATCTGCAGGGATAAGCTCTTTCGTTACGACCACTGCATCCTTGACGGGAAGCCCTCTTTCTGCAAAAACAACCGGCACGCCTTTGTAGCTGTAAATTTCAGTGCCATGCTTTGCGTTTTCCTCTTCAAGGAAATCCCTGATTTTTTTGGTCAGGTCCTCTGCAGAAATCCCCTCCAGCTTTCCGCGTCTTGCAGCGGAGTCCAGCTCGGCAGACACTTCAACCAGTTGCCTGTATGTCTTGCCTCCCGAAGAAAGCCCTCCTGAAATGAAGGCAGAGGCTGTCAGCTTGGCATATTGGCCTGCCCAAGCGTCAAGGTCATCCTGCTGTCCATCCTTGGACGTTTCGTTGTCGAAAACAGGGTGCCTAAGGGTCATGGCAGGATAGGGCATTTTTTAGTTATAAAAGTTACCACCCCAAAGATGTTACTTAATGAGTCCTGCTCGAAGTCGCAACCAAGCCTCAAGCCTTGCGCTTGTGCGCTTTTTGTCCGCCCCGGCTCAGCCGCCCCCGGAGTACTGCACCGCGTTCTGCCACATATGCCG
>CAZJUS010000034.1:0-8585 GCA_964549355.1 Candidatus Undinarchaeota archaeon
TCAAAGCGGGGCTGTTCATCATCGTCCAAGCAGGCGCGCACAAATTCAGAAGGTATCCTATATTCTTCAATCAACTTCTGGAGCTCGGCATCATCCGGACTGACTACATTAATCCAGCATCCTGCAATCGGCTTTTTTACAGTTTCCAGGTCGGCTGAACCGACTTTCTTGAACATTATTTCCATCACACAAAGTTTAGACGTTGGGTTTTTTAAGATTACCAGTGTGATCGGGGAATGAAAGCATGGGCAGCGTTTTTGGCAGTAAGTTTGCTGTGCTTTGGTGTCATGCCGTTTGTGAGGGCGCATCCGAATTTAGAAGATTACCGGCCGGATTATTTTGAAGCAGGTCAAGAAAGTAAAGGCAGTGTAGATTTATTCAAAATAATTTTGATTTTCACTTTCGCCTCGGTTATACTTAAACTAATTGGCTTCAAATTAGAATACTTAATCGATGTTTCCGTTTTTTCAGTCGGATATTTTTTCGGTTCACTTTTTGGGGTCGGCGTTCCTTTAGCGCTGGTGCTCTTGTCATACAGGAAGTCGGAAAATATTTTGCTTTACAACTTGTCATCAATTCTTACGATTGTCAGTTTCAGTTCACTCATTGCACCATTTGTAACGCCTGATGCTGCAATGTTGCTTCTCGCACTGTTAAGTTTGTACGATGTGCTGGGGGTTTTATACCTGCCAGTCATCCAATTTCTCTGGCTGAAGATCGAAAATTCCAGCAGGGAATTCACAAAAAGGCACAAAAAACTGGCCCGCGGGGTTGCGATTTTAACAGATGACGGTGCAATCGGCGCGGGAGATTTCGCACTGCCTGTGTTGTTTGCATTAAGCTTTGGGAACCGCGGGTTTTTTGCGCTTCCGCTTCTTTTTCTTGGCTTTTGGCTTACCCACCGGTTTGCCAAGGTCTTCCGAACTTTTCCGGGCCTCCCCCTCCAAGCTTTCTTCGGCTCCCTCGCTTACTTCATCCTTGGCTAGGACCAATGAGCCTGCGCCGAGAATGAAAAATGCAAAAGCGCCCAGCCGGGCATATGGAGGGTAGGTTATCATCGAACCAAAAATCCAGATGATAAATGAAAGGCCCGCCAGGACAAGCCAGGGCTTATATTTTTCCATATCTTGAGTTGAAGGCGTTGTTTAAATCATTTTATAAGCAGGTTGCGTTCGCTCCGTTTGTAATATACGAAATCCCCTTCAGTATTGCTTTTGACTGCTTCGATAAACCCCTGCATTTCATCTATCTTGGCTGAAGCCTCATCGGCAATACTGACGGCAACGGCTTCAGGAAACATAGGTTCTTTCGGAGACCCGAATTCCTGCCTGCCGTGATGGCTGATTATCATGTGGAGCACCTTGTCCCGTATAAGCGGGGGAGTCTCAAGTTCGGCCATTGCTTCAGCTACAGAGATCGCTCCTTGGACTATGTGGCCGACAAGCTGGCCCTGCCTTGTTCCTTTTATTCTCGTAGTCACTTCCATTTCTTCGAGTTTCCCAAAATCATGAAGGAGCGCACCTGCTATGACAAGATCGCGGTCAAGCTTAAATAATTTGGCAAATAATTCACAAATTTTAGCCACCTCAAGTGTGTGTTCAAGAAAACCGCCTATCCTATTGTGATGTATTGCAATTGCACTGGGATGCTTTTTCAATTTTATGAGAACGGTTGGATTGTGAAGTGTGTGTTTAAGCAGTTTTTTCAGGTGTGGATTTTTAAGTGAATCAATAAAAAAATTGAGTTCATCAAGCATCTCATCAATTGGTCTATGGGGCCCCTGCACAAAATCAAGAGGATCATATTCTCCCTCTTTCAGGACTGCTATTAGGTCTCCGGAATTTGCAGAGAGCTGGGGCTTGTTTCTGTAAGTGCCAACAGTGGCTTGAATGTGAACGACATCATCTTCAACAATAGAATCATAGATTTTCTTGACTGCTTCCCTGTTTTGTTCACCCCAATAAACATACTCCATACTCTGCCCGCTGGCATCAGAAAGAATGAGCACAAATTTGAAGCCGTTTTTGTATGCCCGGAGCTCTCTTTTGATTTTTACCACAAAAACGTCATCAACAAAATCCCCTATTTTCAGCTTGCTGAGTGGTGTTTTCTTTTTAAACATGAAAATATATTCCGCATGGCTTTTAAACAATTAGCGATGTTCATGTCATGGACCCCACCCTCAAGGACATCCTTGATGCCGTTGATGATCTGCGCTTTGAAATAGACGATATAAAAGATGATGTAGCGGATATAAAAATGGCGGTCCAGGAAATCCTGGACAAAATGACCGAAGCCGAAGATTGATTTTTATTTGTCAGAACTCATAATCCTCATCACCAATCAGAGTAACTGTGAGTCATCACAATATATTTTAGGGGCCCAAGTTAAGAGCTTTGTGCGTCCGCGTATGAGTTTGGAGTTGAAGGGGATAGAGTCGAAACTCAAGGAATATCTTGAGCGCCGGCTTGAACAGGAAGGCCCTGTTGCAGAACGGGCACTGTGGGGCTGGACTATGCAGTTTTTTGCCCCTCAGCTAAAAATTTCAACAGCCAATCTGGCAAAAAGCTACAAAATGCTCTACGGTAGGAAAATCGGGGCCAAGACGGCAGAAGCCAATATCCTCAACAACCTGCGGATAATATTGAGCAGTGTGAAAAAATCCCTGCTCCATACTGAGAAAAAAATAATTTTGGGCAGGCAGAGAATGGGGCGGATTTTCTATGCAAGAGGCCAGGAAGGAAAAATTGCCGGAAAGATCAAAAAATTGGTGGCTGGAACAGGCTCAAGAGCGGAGGAAGTTTTGAAAGGGTTGAAACGGGGGCCTTTTCCCATAACACCCTCCCATAAAAAGGCTGTCAATATGCTGGAATATTACGGGCTCGTGGAGACCAAAAAATTGGGCGGAAAACTTTATGCAGTGCCGGAAGGGCAGGAAGGGGTAGTAGAACTGAAGGAAGCAAAGGAAGTTGAGACCCGCAGGTTCCCGTCGCACTTCAGAGTGTGGGAGCCCTTCAAAGCAGGGATTTGGATACTGAAGGATGGGCCTGCCCAAAAAACTATTAAATTTGACATGGCGGCATGGGATCCAGAGAATAAAATATTTTATGTTGCGCTAATCAAACCGTATATCTGCAGAAAAGACATTGCAGACTTTCGGGAAAAAATAACTTTGTTGCACCTGCCTGCAAAAGCCGTTGTGTTCTGTGAAACTCTCAGCAATGAAGCAAAAAAGTATGCAGAGAATTGGGGAATTGAAATCAGATTGGGGGGTTTTTGATGTCAGAAATAATCAAGAATATTGGTGAGCAGGCGAACAAAAGTGAAGAAGAAATCTGGGAGCTTATTGAAGCAAAAAGAAAAGAGATGGAATACTTGATTAGCGAAGAAGGTGCAGCTCATATTGTTGCAAGTGAATTGGGAGTTGGAGTGAATAAAAAAAATTCCGTGAAAAGTTTGAAAAACGGCCAAAAGAATATAAACATCAGTCTGAAGGTCAGCGAAGTTTCAGACGCCCGTGAATGGAGCAAAAGAGGGAGAAGCGGGAAAGTCAAGAATATTATTGCTTGCGATGAAACAGGGGAGATAAAAATCAGTCTGTGGGATGAGAAAGCTGAAATAAATCTGAAAGAAGGAGATATAATCAAGATACTGGGAGGAAGTGCCAAAGAAAGGAATGGAGAACTTGAACTTCGGGTGGGGGCCAAGAGCAATTTGATTGTCAATCCAAAAGTCGCGGGACGGAGGAATGGAGGTGCATTTGAAGCATCGGAAACTGCGAGAAACGCCCGGTTTGCAACTGCGAATATTGGAAGCTCAATCACAATCAAAGCAGCGATGGTGCGGCTGTCGCAAAGGGAGCCTTTTTTCAGTAGTCCGGACGGGGAGCAACTAATGATTTCAGGAATCCTGGACGACGGCGACACTCAAATCAGGGGCGTCATGTTCCGGGAGACTGCAGAGAAATTTCTTGGAATCAAAACGTCCAATGCCATCAAGATTGCGGACAAGCAGGGATACGGAGAGGTCCTGGCAAGAGCTCCAGTTGGAAAAGATTTTTGGATGCTGGGAAGAATCAAACACAACGAAATTACAGATACAAATGAAATGATTGTGAATAAAATATTCGAAGTGAATCCTGGGGAAGAAGCGGACAACAAAATTAAAAAAATGATGGGATTGTGAACGGCTTATTGCGTATCCAAATCAGGAAACATCTCTGAAACTGTTTTTATATCTTCAATCCCGGCCATGAATGGGAAAAGCATAACTTCTTTTATGCTTGGCCTGTCAAAAAGCACACTGAAAATTCGTCCAAGACCCAATCCCAGTCCGCCGATTGGTGGCATGCCGTATTCCATGGCACGGATGTAGTCTTTGTCCATGGGCATATATTCCAACTCTTTGATCTTGGATTTTTTGCGGAAGGCTTCCTCTTGTTTGAAGTTGCTATACTGCTGGATGGGGTCGTTCATCTCGCTGAAGGCGTTGCAGATTTCCGTGCCTGCAATGTAGCCCTCGAAGCGCTGCGCCCACCTCCCCCCCTCCCTGGAGAACTTCTTGGCAAGGGCGCTTATGTCTGACGGGAAATGTGTGATGAAAGTCGGCTGCATCAGTTTCGGCGCTGCAACTTCGCTGAAAAGGGCCTCAATTACATCGCCGAGACGGCCTCCTGTTTCCTTGACCCCGTGCCTGCCTGCGATTTTGCGGATTTCGGCATCTGTTTTACCCTCTATGTCCACCCCGCCGAGTTTCTTGATGGCATCCACCATCTTCATCCGTTTCCAAGGGGATTTCAAACTCAGCTTGCGCCCCTGATACACTATATCAGTGGTGCCGTTGGCTGCAGTGGCGGCCTCCTCAACCAGCTGCTCTGTGACAGCCATCATCCTCTCATAATTGACATACGCCTCGTAAAGCTCAATCTGGATAAACTCCGGGTTATGGGTTGAATCAACAGATTCATTGCGGAAGCATGGGGCTACTTCGAAAACCTTCTCAAATCCGCCGACAATGAGGCGCTTCAAGTAAAGCTCGGGAGCGATTCGGAGATACATATCCTGTTTCAGATAATTATGGAAGGTCTTGAAGGGTTTGGCCAATGCCCCGCCGTAAATTGCCTGCAGAATGGGGGTATTCACTTCCACATAACCTTCATCAAGAAGCCTCCGGCGCATTGCATTCACAGCCGTTGAAATTTTTGCAAACAGGTCCCGATTCTCCGGATTCATAATCAAATCGAGGTATCTCTGTCTATACCTGATCTCGACATCCTTCACACCATACCATTCGGACGGAATTGGTCTCAATGCCTTGGATAAAAGTTTTACCTCATTCACAAGAATGCTGATTTCTCCGCGCTTGGTCTTCACTATTGTCCCGTCAACTCCAACAATGTCCCCTTCATCAAGATACTTCTCAACAAATTCAAAGGCTTTCGGTGAATCTCCTTTGCGGAACATCAGCTGAATTTTTCCGTAGAAATCCCTGAGGTCAGCAAACGCGATGCCCCCATGGAATCTTATCGAAAAAAGCCGGCCGGCAAGCTGTGCCCGGACTTTGGTCTCCTCTTCGTTTTTCAGGTTGGAGAACTTCTCTTTGACTTCTCTGGAAGTGTAGTTGCGCTTGAACTCCGTCTCATGAAAAGGATTAACACCTTGAGCCATCAGTGCCTTGAGTCGCTTTACACGGCGCGCAACCAGTTCTTCCATGCCCAAAATGGGCTTGAGGAATTAAAAGCCTTGTCGAAGGGTTTAAGAAGTTCCGGGGATGCTATGATGGTGTTCGCAGTAATTCCGGCATACAACGAAGAAAAAAACATCGTTTCAGTTGTCAAAGGGTTGAAAAAACAAGTAAAAAAGGTTATCGTCGTAGATGATGGTTCTACAGACAGAACGAGGCAACTGGCGCAACGAGCGGGTGCAACGCTTGTCAATATTAAAAAAAATCAAGGCAAGGGGAATGCCATGAGGCTGGGAGCCAAAAAAGCAATTGAAATGGGTGCTGAGGCAGTATTTTTTTTGGACAGTGACGGACAGCACGACCCTCTGGATCTTCGGAAGTTCAAGGACGGCCTGAAGGACGCAGATGCAGTCTTCGGATACAGGGCCGGCAAAAAACCGTGGTTCAAAAAAATAGGCAACGGCCTGGCAGATTTTGGATTTGCAATTTTGTTCGGCAGGAGAATAAAAGATGTATTATGCGGATACAGGGCATTCAAGGCCGGCAAGATACCCTGCTGGAGAGAAAATCGATATTTTGTTGAAATTGAAATGGCTGAGCTCGCAGTCCGGGGAGGGTTGAAAATAAAGCAAGTCCCTGTAAAAACAACTTATCCAAAAAATGTCCACAGAAGTTTAACCGGGATCGGATATAAAGGTATGAATATTTGGCACAGTCTTGAAACGGTTTGGAAGCTTCTTTCACTCAGAATAAAAGTGTGGTTTGGAAGGAGGGAGGTTGAATGGTTAAAGCAGTAGTGAGCGATGCAGAGCTTCGGCATTCACTAAATATAATCAGGCAACTCAAAGGGGATGAGGTCCATGCAGTCAGCAGGATACCTATGGCCACCGGATTCTACTCTAGATTCACAAATAAAAGAATCAGAATAAAAAACCATGAAGAAGTGAATTGGGAGGCCTATGATGTTTCATTTATGATAACGGATGAGGCCAATGAATTCGGAATAAAACAAAAATTGGAGAATGCCCTTTTGCCGGATAAGAAAGGGTTCGAAAAGTTGAGGGACAAATATGAAACCATGAAACTCTGCAAAAGGCTGAAGATTCCCTATCCAAAAACAGAACTGCTGAAAAAATACAAGACAGACTTTGACTATCCTGTCATGGTCAAGCCTGCCAAAAGCTCCGGCTCACGGGGGCGGTTTGTGCTGAAATCCTCAGAAGAAGCGGAAAAACAGTTGCCGGGACTCCTGAAAACCTTCGGCAAGGTCCTGGTGCAGGAAGTGGTGGAGAAAGTTGACACCTTCGGGACTGAAGTCCTATATGTAAAAGGTGCAGAAAAGGCGGTTTTTCAGCATAAAAGGCTCAGAGAATACCCTGTGGACGGGGGGCCGAGCACATTGAGGGAATCCATCGTGGACGAAGAAACCCGGGAGCTGACGCGCCAGATTATGGGGGCTTTAAAGTGGAACGGGGTGGCCATGGCGGAATTTGGAATCACAAAAAACGGTCCTGTTTTGTTTGAAGTGAATCCAAGGTGGTGGGGAAGCCTGGCGTTGGCCATCCACTCCGGCGTAAACTTCCCAAAGCTTTACAGAGATGTTATTGTGAATGGAGACTGCAAAACTGTGAATGAATATAAAATTGGAGTCAAATGCAAATATCTGCTTTTCGGGGATTTATTGCATTTCATTTCAAGAAAAGATTTTTTTGGTTTAGCGGGTTCTTTATTTGAATTCACAAAACATGATGTTGCAAGCTGGTCGGATCCGCTCCCGGGAATCATGAGGTTCCCAATGGCATTTTATTATTTGACCAACCCCGAATTGCGCAAATTTGTTTTGAGGTAATTTTTGATGCTTGTGGTTGGGCCGAACTTGGCAAAAACTTCTTTGAAGATTCTGCGGGCCTTCTCACCCCGCCGGATGGAATACATTCTGCGGATTAATCGATTCTTCTCGGCAGACGGGTAGGTTTCCATGAACTCCGTCGGGTGCATATAGAAAATGCGGGGGTTTTTCGGATGAATGATTTTTGAGAGGGGATAAAGGAGCCGGTAGTAGGGCAGACCGAATGCAACAGGGACCAGCCTGAAGTGCTGGAGGGGGAGCTCAAGAATATGGTTCCGGAAAAACGGGCCTTTGAAGAAATGGAGGTAGCGGCCGGGGAAAACCCCTGACACTAGGGATGAACTGTAAAAATACCCCGCTTTCCAGAGGTCTTCCCACATGCTGTCGTAGGTAAGAAAGCCCGGGGCCCGGAAGCCAATGACCTCTGTCTTGAATACTTTGTCGAGGACTGTGCGGGACTCGACAAGCTCCTTCCTGCGCTGCTCCGGAGTCGCCCGGTCCATAAAACGGTGGGAAAGGGAGTGGGACGCAATCTCCAAGGTCTTGGGCACGCCCAGACTTTTGAGCTCCTTGGCCACATCCGCCACCACAAATAAGGTCGCGGATGAATTGGTCTCCTCCAGCATCTCAAAAATATCGGGCAGGTGCCGGAAGCTTTCAGTTTTCTTTGAGCCGGAATCCCAGTCCGCCTCCACATCAATAGTCAGTATCACACAAGGACCTGCAAAAAATCTTTAAGTAAATGTCGGAGAGGATATTGAGGTGGATGGTTGGCCAAAACAATAGTCGTTATCCCTGCAATGAATGAAGAACAGCACATCAAGGATGTCGTGGCCAAAGCCCGGAAGTATGTGAAGACTGTTCTTGTGGTTGATGACGGCTCTGTGGATGAAACTGCAAAGGTGGCGAAGAGGGCGGGGGCTGAAGTGATTTCCCTGCCGAAAAATATGGGCAAGGGGTTCGCACTCAGGATTGGTGCAATTGAGGCCATGAACAAGGGGGCGGACATTATTGTGTTCATGGACGGGGACGGCCAGCACAGGCCGGAAGACAT
>CAZJUS010000035.1:0-1768 GCA_964549355.1 Candidatus Undinarchaeota archaeon
TGCCGGCAATGTCCGGCTCGAGGAGGTCAGAAGGCTTGATGAGATTCGAAGGGCGTCCAAGAAAATCTTGGTCTGGGGCGGGAGCAAGATGGGGAAGGTAAAATATGTGCAGAAGCTTCTCGACAAGGAGTGGACAGTCCTTTTGGGGGGCCTGCCTGCTGTGAAGTATATTGAAGCCAAAAACGGAGAGGAGAATGAAATCAGCAGGCTTTTTGGATACGGCGACCGCCTGGTCGGACCTGTGGACTTTGTTGAGGATGGAGGGCGGGTTGTTGATATAGGCCCCAAAACCCAGCTTTTATATTCACAAATTCTGGAGGATGCTGGAGGGGGCGTGTTTTCAGGACCCGTGGGCGTCTACGAGGAAGGATATGAGGAAAGCAGCGTCAGGCTCATGAAGCTGTGCACTGCCATATTGGGGGGGCACTCCGGCAATATAGCCTACAAGCACGGTCTGGAAGGAATCCTGACATCAGGAGGGGCGGCGCTGGCCTACCTTGCAGAGGACGCCCTTCCAGGCATTGATGCGCTTATGGAGGGGGGCGGCGGCAGATGACTGCAGAGCGGCAGGTGATGCAATGATCAAGGTTGGAGTCGTTGGGTACGGCACTATCGGCCGCAGGGTTGCAGACGCCGTTGGCCTGCAGAAGGATATGAAGCTTGTGGGGGTGGCCAAGAACAGCCCCGACTATGGCGCCCTGATTGCCGAGGAGAGGGGGCACCGGCTGTTCTGCACCGACCTTCCGCGCTTTGAAGCTGCAGGCGTCCCTGTGGAAGGCACTGTCTCCGAGCTGGTTGACGAGGCCGACATAATAGTGGACTGCTCCCCCGGGAAGTTCGGCCAGGCCAACAAGGAGAAATTCTACGAGCCCGCAGGCAAGCCCGCCGTTTTCCAGGGGGCCGAAAAACCCACCATTGCAGTGTCCTTCAATGCCAGCGCCAACTACGAAGAAGCCATGGGCCGGCAATACCTGCGTGTGGTCAGCTGCAATACCACCGGCCTGTGCCGGCTCCTCCATCTGGTGAAGTCCAGTTTCGGCGTGAAGCTCTGCAATGCAACCCTCATCCGCAGGGCTGCCGACCCCAAGGAGCACAAGAAGGGGCCTATCGACGCAGTCGAGCCGGTGGTCGGGCTGTCCCACCACGCCCCGGATGTGAAGACTGTCATGGACGTGGAGCTTTTCACCACCGCCTACAAAGTGCCGACCACTATAATGCACATGCACGACATCTACATTGAAACCGAAAAGCCGGCAACCGAGGCCGGCCTCCTCCGGAAGCTTGTGGACGAGCCCCGCATCATGGTGGCCGACCCGGAGCTTGGCTTCAGGTCAACCGCACAGGTCATGGATTTCGCCCGCGACTTCCGCATCCGCGGAGACCTGTTTGAGAATGTAGTCTTCGGCGGGTTCACTGTGGACGGCAACCGCATCTACCTGTCCCAGGCCATCCACCAGGAATCCATAGTGGTGCCGGACAATATAGACGCCGTCCGGGCAGTATTCGGCACGCCCAAGGACGAGAGCGTGCCGGAGACCAACAGGACATTGGGAATCGGCCGGAGGCGGATGACCCTCGGCTGAGCCGGGCATATCCCCAGCCGGGCCAGGAATATTCCCGCTGGATCAGGTGTATTCGCGCAGGTCCGGCCGAAAGCTTTTCAGGATTGCCTCCCTGAGCTCTTCCATCCCAGCTACATCATAAATTTCCACTAGCTTCGGCATCAGCTTTTTTGCAGTCTCCTTTTCAGGCCATCCGTTGAAATAGA
>CAZJUS010000035.1:1868-7100 GCA_964549355.1 Candidatus Undinarchaeota archaeon
AGCTTCGGCATCAGCTTTTTTGCAGTCTCCTTTTCAGGCCATCCGTTGAAATAGAGGTGGTTGTGCATGTCCCAAATCATGGCTTTTGCCACGTAGGCTTCCCGCCTTCCCTCCCTGAAGTCTTCGTCCATTTCATCTTCAAAGTACTCAAAGCTGAAATTTGAAACGTATGCTCCGTATGAGGCCACGGCATCAATGACATTCAGGATTTCTTCAGTCGGCTCGAATACAGGCAGTATGGTCTTGTAGTGGAATCTGCGGATGTCCTGGTATGCAAAATTCAGCAGCAGGTCTTCAAAGACATCGAGCTCGTTTCTGCCTTTCTTTTTCAAAAATTCGTGCCTGATATTGGTGGGGACTAAAGGCGCCTTGCTTCGAGCCACGTAGTCAGGAATTTCAATTATCTGGCGGAGCTTGAATCTTGATTCTTCCAGAGCGGTGTCTGCCAGCTGTTTGAAATAAGCCAGCAACTGGCGGCTGTCAACCATAGAGTCTTGTTATGGCAGGTTTATAAATTCTGCAGGGATTCCCCTGCGTGGACCTTGAAGCCCAGCTGGCCAGGATGCAGGAAGCCCTAAAGGCAGTTGAGCTTGCCGGCGAATCCCCCGGGGCGGGGGAGGTCCTTGGGCTGTCCCGGGCATATGCCGGCGATGCCGTGCATTTTATGAAAGAGGGCCGGCGCGAGGATGCCATAGAAGCCTTCGGCATAGCGTGGGCCTACCTGGACGCACTGCTCCATCTTGGTCTTGTCCGAATTCCTGAAAGCTTCAGGGACTGGTTCACTGTGGAATAATCCAAAGGCTTAATTCGGTCAAGTGTGTTTTTCAAACATGGTATTCCGCATGGGCAAGGATTCCACCAATATGCGCAAGTTCATTCTTGAGCAGGGCAGGGCCGTCAAGGCCACCATAGACGAGAACCGCGAGAAGGTGGCGGCCCTCCGCTTCCTTGATTTCAAGCACATCATCCTGTCGGGATGCGGGGACAAGTTTGCAGTCCCCCTCGCCTGCCAGTATCTCTACAAGGCTTTCGGCGGCAAGCCTCTGGAAGTCATCCACTCCCGCACTCTGGCCGACTACCCCCCAGAATGCCTCGGTCCGGAAACCCTTGTGATTTTCCTCACCCAGTCCGGCAGGACCAAGGACACCCTCGATGCTGTCAATGTTGCTGTCGGGAAAGGGTGCAAGCTCATGGCCATCACCAACCTCCAGGCAGACCCAAACAATATCGGCGAGGGCATCTGGAGAATCGCCGACCACAACGGCATAGTCTTCAACACTTCGACCACGATATACCCTGAGAAGCCGACCCCGTCGACCCAGACCTTCCACAGCTCCATGGTCCTGCTCTGGATGGTGCTGGCGGAGCTGGCCAAAAAAGACATCAGCAAGGAGCTCGGCAGGATTTCCCTGATGGTCGATGAGCTGACTGTGAAGAATGAGGCCAAGTGGAAGAAGCTTGCCAAGCAGTTCGGCAGGATGCTTCCAGCCTATTTCATGGGCGACGGCCCCCGCTACGGGATGGCCTACAAGTCGGCCATGATCATGGCAATGGAAGGCGTGAAGGAAGACAGTGCTGCCGTTATGACGGAGGAGTTCCTGCACTCCTCCATCGAGACCCTCGAGAAAGACAACAGGAAGAAGCACTCTCTTGTTATTTTCATGCCACCCCAGTACGGCCCCCTCAGGGAGCATGCGGAGAAGGTGGCCAAGCTTTGGGAGAAACGCGCAGGGCGCGCCAAGGTCCTGCGTATTGAGCCTGTCAAGATCTCCGCCGACCCGGTCCTGGACGACCTGCTCAGCCCCATAACCCAGATGATTCCGATTGAGTGGCTCACCTACTGGTCCGCCAGATTCCGCGGGACGGACCCGGGAAAGACGGAGATGGTGAAGAAAGTTAGAAGTAGCGGCTTCTAAGTAGCGGCTTCTAAAGCGGGGGATTTTAAAATTAAGTAAATAATCACTCCGATAAAATTTTTTTCACCTCATATTTTACATTATAAGAGTTGAACAATAGTTTGAATTCGTCCATGGCTTCTATTGGGACTATTAAGCATCCCTTGCCCAAAAATCTGCCTCCCCTTTCCTCCAGAAGACCCTTTCCGTTTCTTCCGCTCAATGCATATTTCAACTGGGTTTTTTTGGAGTTGGATAAATTTACCAAGGAGTAGGTGAACAACGCCATGGGTTTAAAGCCCATCACCTCGCTCAACCTTTTTTTGCTTCTGATGCTGATGCCTTCAGAGATTATACCTGTTCTTGCTTTGAAATTCCTGCTGAAAATTTCCTGCAAATTGACGGGTGTAATCTCAAAAAGGTGGTCCAACATTTCCCGGGCTTTCTGGGCTGTGTCCAATTTAATATCCATGGAAACGGGGGGGTCAAAGATGATAGCGACATCAATATCTCTCGGTTTCAGGCTCCCCCTTGCGAAAGAGCCGAACACCACCGCATCAAAGACATTGTCAAGTTTCAGTAAAGGTTCAAGTTTCTGCAATACGGACAATTTTTTCAAAGTCATTTTTAATTACCTCCAGTGCTTCCTTTCCCAATGATGAAAAATATGTCTCCTTATAGAGGGGGAAATTTTTATCCAAAATTCTATATACCTCCGGCCAGCCACCCTTGAGTATCTGAAAGCGTTCTGTGTGGTTGGTTGGGAACCTCCCTATTTTTTTGAAGATGAGCGTGTCTGCAAGGGAACACATAGTTTTGTAGTACATGACAATTGCAGCGTTGAGCTTGCCATGACTTTCGAGAAGACGGGCTGAGCTCAAATATTCTTCCAAATTGGCCGAAAGTTCATCTTCCGTCATACTATTGGTAACAGAAAACGCCTATTTAAGTCTAACTGTTACCTGTGGTGTATTATATGGTGCGGACCCGGGGAAGACAGGGAGGGTGAAGGAAGTCAGGAGTTCGGGGTTTTAGGTCCGGATGCCTTCCACAGCTCCTTCCTCCGGGCCTCCAGCATTTCCGGCTCCCTGCCCATATACTCCGCCCCCGTCAAAACCTGCACCCCCTTTTTCTCAGCCTCCTCAAAAACAGGGGCGACTCTCTTTTTGTAGTGCAGGTCCCTGACCGGATGGTGGTCCAGGACTATGGTCTTTATGTCCGTCCCGCTGATTATCCCACACAGCAGGGCGTTGGATTTTTCCAGGCTTTTGTAGGGCACCCTCCAGCCGAGGAAGAGGGTCGGGAAGCCTGAGAGCACCAGAGTCTCCGGGTTGCGCTCCATTATCCAGTCGGCCGTCTTTCCGCTCTGCGGGCCCTGCACATCGCTGGCGTGGACCAGCTTCTCCTTTGGCAGGAAGGCCATCACCACATATCCGAGCCTGCCCCCCTCCGGCCCGTGGGGGACCGCCGGGGAGAACTCCACCCGGCCGAAGTCCTGCCCGTCGGCTTTCACAAGCTCCGCATCCTGCCCTTCCAGGCGCTCCAGGAAGGCTTCAGCCCTCTGCGACTGCGACCTGTTTATGCTGTCCTCCCAGTCTTTCAGGAACAAGGTTTTGCCCCCGTAGTCCGCCCCGGGCATATAGTGGTCGTAGTGGTAGTGGGAGATTGACACCCTCTTGGCCTCCGCGAGGGCTCCCTTTATCCTGCCGGTCGCTTTCCGGAGGGCTTCCAGTTCAAGCCGGTGCGGGGCCAGCCCGTATCTGGCCGGCCCGAGGGCTGCACCGGGGTCCATAAGCAGGCCCCCTGCCTCCACGGACAGGGAGCGGACGCCCATGGAGTCGCAGGCCAGTATGTTCATGCAACAGAGAAGGAGGGAAACTTATAATTTTGGCGGCCCGCAGGGCGTATTTCTGCCACTTCCTGCTCGAAGGAAACCCAGAGCTTGGCGTACAATGGCCAGACTGAAAAATCAACATGGCATGAGGCAACGGGAAAGTCTCCGTAGAAAAGCTCGCCGTCTCTGGCTTCGATTTTTGAAAGGTCGGTTATTATCTGGTCGGCGTCCACTGCGGTAGCGTGCACGAAGCTGTAGTTGCTGGCGGGGAACTGCCTGGTCTTGGAGAAGCCCTCCGCCCTGATTTTGCCGTTGACCCTGCTTTTTATGGCGTAGAGCGAGAAGCTGTCCATGAAATGGTAGTCGAGCACATCGTCGAGGGTTATTTTTTCGCCTGCTTTGAAGACGCATTTGGCGTATTTTTTCAGTAGTTTTTCCCCGCCTTTGTGCGCCTCCGACAGCAGTTCATCAACGTCATGGTATATGACGCCGTATATGCCGTCGATGCTTTTGAACTGCGACGCAAACTCCCTGCGGGCGGCGTTGAAATCCCCCCGGGTCGCATCCCCCTTCAAGTAGTTCAGGGTTTTGCCCCGCAGATATGCCATAGCCTCCTGCAGTTTTTTTCCCTCCTCTGAACGGTCCAGCCAAAGGCCTGCCATGAAAAAATCGGAGAACTCTTTGGCAGGCCCGGGAGGGTCATCCCTCAGCTCATTGCTCCCCCTGTAGATGGTGATGGGCTCCGCCATACTTGTTATTACTCTGTAGTGCATTATAAATTTTGCACTCCGCCCGCCCCTCATATGTAGTACTGCAGGCCCCTGCGCCTTTCTTCTGCTTTTGACTTCTCGATTTCCTGCTTGAAGAGAGCTCGGTAGTAATACATTGCCAGCCCCGTCATGGTTTCATTTATCCGCGTGACCGCCGTTTCAACTTGGCCTGGTATGCTCCCCCCCGGAGGCAGGGCTTCCTTTGGAATCTCCATTATTGTTCCCAGTGTCAGCAGGCCTCCGCCGTATATGAAGAAATCCCCCGATCTGAAGTCCGGCCAGACCTTCGGCATGGCTTCTTCAACAAAGGCTTTCGGGAAAGCCACTGTTTCTGTGTAACCCACTAAGTATTTGGCAGGCTCGTCCGGGTCGGGTCCGACGAACAAGTTCAGCTTGGCGCCGTACTTGTGGACATGGACATCAGACTCTATGCGTATCTTTTTGCTGTCTTCGGTGCGGACGACTTTATACTCGGACACGGGGTCCATCCCCAAGTCCTGCAACACCCTTTCCACAAAGGCGCCGTCCTTTTCTTTTGGAAGAGAATATCCCTGCTTGTCCAATTCGATTTTTATTGACAGCTTCGGCCACTCGGATGACATACCATCCTCCTGGCAGGGGCTTATAAATTCATCTGCCCCGATTCCCAAAGTTTTAATATGAGTTGATAGTGGAATTGCTCCGGCCATCAGGCCATTCTAATTAGCTACCGGTCAATAGTAATGGTTTTATA
>CAZJUS010000036.1:0-1740 GCA_964549355.1 Candidatus Undinarchaeota archaeon
TCTTGCGTACTGGTGAGCCGCGAAGCGGGCGAACCAGTACTAAGTGTGAACTGATTTCAGTTCGCCCCGACCGGGATTCGGACCCGGGTCACGGGATTGACAGTCCCGTATGATAACCGCCTACACCATCGGGGCATTCGCAGTATCCTATCTTTTTTTGCGGTTTAATAAACTTTCCGCAATAGCGGTTAAATAGGAGCAGGCATAGTCTTTCCATGAAGAAATGGCAGGCGTTTCTTGCAATCACGGCACTGTCTTTTCTGCCGGGCGTTGCCGGCTTTGCTTTTGCAAATCAGGGGGCGGGCTGGTATCAGTCTATAAGCAAGCCGGCCTTCACCCCTCCGAGCCCGGTGTTTGCTCCTGTCTGGGGCCTGGTGTATTTCCTTGCCGGCATTGCTGTTTTTATTGTCTGGAAAGACTGGGTTGACAAGAGGGAGCGCCGGAACGCCTACATCATTTTCGGAGTCAGCTTGCTCCTGGACGGCATCTGGCCCTTCCTGTTTTTCAGCAGGCACTGGTTGCCGGCTTCATTCATTGGGGGCCTGGTTTTGTGGGCAGTCATAACCGCCATGATTGTGCTTTTCAGGAAGGTGTCCAAAAAAACCACCAGGTTTTTGGCCCCCTATTGGCTGTGGGTGTGTTTTTTGGCAGTGCTGAATGGTTTTGTCTGGAAGCTGAATCCCTGATGCCTTTGGAGCCTTATGAGAACCCGCCCGCCAATTCAATAATCCTGTAAATTTCATTTGGATGGTGTGCTATGGCGTCCGCCCCTGCTTCGCGAAGGGTTTCAGCGCTTTCAAAACCTCCCGGATACCCGACGCCGATTACAAAAACGTTGTACTTCCCTTTTGCCGTCCTCACCGGTTTATAGGCCCGGATGCCGTTGGATGTGTCTTCTATGGCGATTATCCTCCTTGGATCAACATTAAGGCGGGCGATACAAATCATGGATGCAATGCTGTTCGGTTTTTCACTGTAGCTTGCAACATCCGCAGGCACCTGCTTCCTGATGACTTCGATGTCATCAGTGTCTATTTGATTTTTTTTGAGGGCGCCGTCGCCCACATACCTCAGGACGTCATCATAAGTGGTGATCGCATCAAAATACTGGAGGACGTCTGCAGCTTCAAGACTTGGCCGGACATTCTTCCAGCCTTTTAAAGTGTTTATGGCCAACCTGAGACGGACTGGACGGTTCTCTGAAACCTGCCCGTTCCAGTGAATTCGTTCTATGACATCTGCAAGATTTGTTCCGTCCACCTCAATCATCGGAATTTTGTTGTTTTCAAAAAATTCATTGTAGCATTCCCAGATATCTTTTTCGTGTTTGTCCCAATCGGCATGGACTATATTTTCATAAATTCCGCGCAGGCCTTGGACCTTGTACTCCTCATTGTATGCCTTCCAAAATTCTTTTGACAGCTTCCGGAATCTTTTCTGTTTGTCTCCGTGTTTCTTATACATCAATTTCAACCATTGATACTGCAGTCTCCGGCTATCTCCGAGCGTTCCATCGTAATCAAAAATCACCGCTTCGACAGGCCCGTCAAAATGGTCGCGGATTGAAGTGAAAATCTCCATAGCGTTAGAATTTCGGCGGTTTAAATTTTTTAAGGTAGGCATTCAAAAACCCATACGGGTTTTGGCCAAACTTTTCTGCGGAAATTTTTTTTGATCCAACTTTTTCTAAAAGTTGGTTTTGGTCCTGCTTTTTTCTAAAAAGCTTGTGGGACCGCCGAG
>CAZJUS010000036.1:1840-6813 GCA_964549355.1 Candidatus Undinarchaeota archaeon
GGTTAGGTTTTTCCAAAAGTCCTATGGGTTTTGGTCAAGGTGCCCGCAGGGCATGCTACGCATTTGGAGCGAGCGAGAAAAGCCCCACAGATTTTGGTCAAGGTTTTGGAGCGAGCGGAGCGAGCGAGAAAAGCTTGGGACCGCCGAGATTTGAACTCGGGTCACAGACTCCCGAAGCCTGCATCATGCCAAACTAGACCACGGTCCCGTTGCTTCCCAATTATACCTATTCTGGTATTTATAAACGGCAATGGACGGAGTGAAATTTATATAATATATTACCCGCACTATTCTATGGCCGATGTGCTATTGCCGCAGGACGCAGGAGACTATGCCTTGATGGGGGGTGCGCCTTCAGTAGAAGCAGCAGTTGTTGATATGGACTACACTCTTTTACACAAAACAAGCATTGTCTCGGCTATTTTCGATAAAATAAAACGTGACAAAAAATATTCGGCGAGGAAGAGACTCAAATTTCATTTTTGGGATTTTGTGCTCAAGGTTGGGAGCCGGATTCCCCATTCCAAGCCCAACGGAAGCGTTTACAAGCTTGTGGACAAAGTGATGAAAGGCCTTCATTGCGATGACTGTTATATTGATCCGAAAGCGTACCCACCCAATCCGGACGTTTTGGAAGCCGTAAAGAGGGAGTGCGGGGAGGGAAAGAAGGTTTTTGTCTTGACCAGCTCTTCTGCTGAGGCAGTCAGACATTACCTGGATGCACTCTGCGGTTATGGAAGCTTGAGCAGAGATGAATACGATGGTATTGAGGTTTTGGGGGTCGAATTAAAATGCGAAGATGGAAAAATATCCGGCTTTGATGAAAGCGATGAACTGACCCGCCACCTTGTGTCCGGCGGATCCAAAAGAGATTTTTTTGAACGCATGAGAAAAGGTGAAGGTAAAGACAATACCAAGTATTGCATCACTGCCTTCTACGGCGACTCAAATCACGATGCCCCTAAAGCCCTGCCCCACGAAGCTTATTTTTATTGTGTGGAAAGATTCAGTGGTAAAATAAAATCCCCAAAAAAAATTCCAACGCTTTTGGAAAAACCCTGCGCTGAGTGCATCGCGGAGCCCATGGTTTATGCAGTCGGAACAACAGATTAGTAAATCCTGTTGAAGTACTCCTTCATCATCCTGCGCGCGGTCATGCCTGCCGAAGCGGTCATGGCCGACTTGGCTATCTTGTAGAACTGCTTCGGGTCTTCATAATACACATGCAAGGCATGCTTCACTTTTTCTGCCAGTTCAAGTGACAGGGGTTCGTCCATTTTTTCGTTGAGCAGGAAAGAGTTTTGGCCGTCCACCAAGAATTCAGGGACGCCTCCGAATCGGGTTGCCATCGGCACTGTCCCATTCATGCAGGCTTTCATCCAGCTGGTCCCGCATGCTTCGTCCCTCTCCCGCGGGACGGCTGTCCACACATCAGAGCCGGCAAGCATAGCCTTTGCAGTATCCATATCGTATGCGGGCAGATACGCCACCCGGACTTTTTTGGCTTCCTTGATTTTCTGGAGTATTTTTTCTATCATCTTCTGCCCTTCTATGTCGTTCCGGTGGGCAATTCCTGCGTATATAATCTGGAGTTTTTTGCCGTTGGTATAACTTTCCAGCCGGTTCAATTGTTCCAGCAGCAGGCCGTTTCTTTTGTAGCTGGAAAACCGGCGGGCCGAACCGATTGTGAATGCTTCATCATCAAATTCCAAATTCTTGAATGCTTTTTCATTCACAAGCTTGGCCAGTTTTTCTTTTGCAACTCTCTTGGCTTCCTGCAGTTCTTCGAAAGGGATGGCTTTTGAGTTGGCCAGCCGGGACGGCTCTTCGATTAGACTGCCGATGAAGCCTTCTGAAATTTTTCGGATATAAGGGTACATCCAGCTTATGTGAACGCCGTTGGTTACATATCCCACATTCCAATGAAGCAGATTATTCATATTCTCGGCATGCATCTTTGATACGCAATTCACTTTTCCGGAGATGCTGTACAGGACTTCGCTCATATTCACACTGCCGGCGTATCCAATGGGGCCGTACAATTGGTTGATTTCTTCAGAGCTCCACCTTTCATGTCCATGGGGGAGGGGCGTATGGCTTGTGAATCTGATTTTGTCCTTGATGCTGGTTTTGTATTTTTTGTTGAGCTCCAGCGCCCCAAAAACTCCGTGGCTTTCCTCTATGTGAAGAATGTCTGATTTGGTTTCTGAAAACAACTCTGCTGCAACTTTGCCGAGGAAAATTTCTTTTTTCAGCCTGTCCCGGGGGGAGTCTTCCGTGTACAGCCGGGGGGCGATTTCCGAATCCAGCACCCAGATCCCCTTTTTCTGGTAGATGCGGTAGGGGAGCTTGCCGAAATTGGTGCCCAGCTCCCTTTCATCGTAAAGCTTGAAATGCTTTTCCGGGTGATAGGGCGTTTCGTCCATCAGGAGCCTGCCGTCTTCCGTGACTTTGTGCCTGCCGTAGCCTTTAGGGTATGAAAAGGTAACCACGCTCACGTCCAAGCCCATGTCCTGCGAGGCCCTGTACTTGTCCCCCACCAGGATTCCGAGGCCTCCGGCGTACGTCCGGATATTGTTCTCAAAGGCAGCTTCCATCGAGACCAGCAGGACTTTTTTCATTGAAATACATACTTCCATGAGTAGATAAAACTTTATTTAGGACTCTGGAGTTTAGTATCTTATGAAAATTTATCAGCTGATTTTGGCCGGACTGCTGTTCATGTCGGCAGGGTTTTCGCTGAGCTACACAATTTATCTTGATGGGGCTGCCGTGGGAGACACTGTTGAACTCCCGCCGGGCCAGCACTCTGCCAGGCTTGAGGTGCTTTCCGGAAACTTGACTATCTTGAATTACAGCTTCCGGGTGCACCCGCGCAATGTTGAAAGGATCCTGCAGAAAATGGACATCCCTTTGGCCGACAGCATCGACGTCCCTCTGCCCCCTGATTTTGTTTCGGATGAGGGCTCTATCGCAATTCCAGATGCAATCTGCGGGGCGTACTCCGCCTTCGGCGAAGTTTATTACATTGAGGACGGTGCCTTGGGCAGAGAGGAAATTTCCAAATCAATCCAGATTCCATGTGAAAACAGCAAAGCCAGATGGGTTTATTTTGCAGTCTCAAGACTGCCGTGGTTCGTGGTGAATTTTCTTATGGACCGGTTTCTGCCGATGTAGTCTTCCCAACGCTTTGGTTTTGATCAATGCGTAAGAGTGACAGTGTAGTGGATGTCATGCTGGTCTACCGGGACGCCCAGGTAGTCGTTGATGAACTCTTCAATATGTTTCGATTTGATGTGTTTTACCAGGAGCGCATCAATGTGGTGCGAATAGATTTTGGTCGTCTTGACTTTTTCCGCGAGGAGGGCCTGCAGTTTGTCTGCAGCCAGCAATGCGCCGGCCCTGATGGCCAGAATCTCATCGCTGTCCTCGTCCATTATGATGTCCTGGTCGACTTTTCTTGCCAGCTCTTCAGAGTACTTTAGGATTCCAAGATTCCTGAGCACCTTCGGGATTACATAGTCTGAAGCAATAGGGATGCCGTTCATGTATTTGATTGGCCTGGCATTTTCCTTGTGGCTGGCTCCTTGGTGCAGGATGATGTCGAGCAGGACGTTTCTCTTTTGCAGGTACAGTTTCCCCCTGCCCTCCAGTTCATATGAGTCCCTGCCGTATGATTCCGGAAAAGTCTCGGCCAGCGCAGTTACAATTTTTCCTGCAACATAGTCTTGCTCTTCCAGAAAGTTTACAAAATCGCCGTCGTATTTTTCGCCGATCACTTTCCCCATTTCATTCAGATTTTCAACCCGTTCTTCAATGAGCTGGAGGTCAAGGTCCGGAGTGTCATCATGTCCTTTAATGAATTCCCGGAACATCTCAGGCGTCAGGTTTTCAAAGTATTCTGCTACGTCTTTGAGGCCCTTCCCCTCCTCACTCATGACAGCTTCCATCATATCTTTAATCAAAGTGTGCCATGCCAGGAAGCCGGGAAGACGCCCCCACTCGGCCTCGCGGTAAGTCCATCTGTCGGTGGTGCCTTTTTCCGGGTCGTCGGGGTTTACTTTCCAAAAGCAAGCATTGGCTGCATTGGCGTATGCCTGCTGGTTCGCAAAAAGCTCCCAGTCATCAAAATAGTACATCCCTTTTCTTTTCCGGGTCTTCAGGAGCTTTTCAGCCACATCGCCGTTTTCAAGGACATACTCGGCAAAAAGCTCAAGTGCCCCTTCGTCTATCCCAACAAAGTTTTTTCCTGTCCGATTGTAAAAGTTCTCCGCGCTGGATTTAATTTTCAGAGCCATAGAAGCGGAAAGGCCGCAATTTAAATAATTGGCGGTAGTTTATTTGGCTGCTTTCTTGGCTTGTTTAAGGGATGCTGCAAGGATTCTCCAGTGTTGGAGTATATGGACGGCGATGAGGGCCATAAAAACCAGCTGGATGATTGAAAGCCTGGCGATGCCTGCAATCCGGGACAGGACCAGCACCAGGAACAATGCCAACAGCAACCAGTCGACAATCAATATGTCTTTTTTCATATTCCTTTTTCCGGGGGGCATTTATTTGCTTATCGGCCCGTAAGCAGTTACATACGCACCGGTGAGCTGCGAAGCGCGAACCGGTATAAAGCGTGAACCGATTTCAGTTCTTCCCAAGCTTTACGAAGCGAACGCTACGGCGTTCGACCACGTAGCCTGCCTCCGGCAGGCTGAACATATTTCTGGTTGACTGTCCGAAGGACAGCCACCGTGGTGTCGCTTCGTTAAGCGACAGCCCCAGACGAGATTTGAACTCGTGGCCTGCTGCTTTCCCGATGCTTCGGTTTTTGTGTACGAGGCAGCCGCTCTACCTGCTGAGCTACTGGGGCAATCCGGTCAGCTAATTTTGGTCGAGGTTTTAGCTTGTGCGGGCCCGGGGGGATTCGAACCCCCGACCATCAGGTTAAGAGCCTGACGCTCTACCGACTGAGCTACGAGCCC
>CAZJUS010000037.1:0-6797 GCA_964549355.1 Candidatus Undinarchaeota archaeon
GGGCGGACATTATTGTGTTCATGGACGGGGACGGCCAGCACAGGCCGGAAGACATCAAACCCTTTGCTGATTCTGTGAAGCGGGGGCATGATTTGGTTTTCGGCAGAAGAAAGGCTGGCAGGATGCCTGTTGTGAAAAGAGTGGGCAACTGGGGAATACGACTGATTTTCAGACTTCTGTTTGGAAAATACCCTGGGGATTTGCTGTGCGGCTTCAAGGCCATGAAGGCTGAGATTCTGCCCAACATTATGTGGAAAAAACAGGATTACTCTGTTGAAATCGAAATTGCAGTCAGGGCGGCCCATCAGAAATTTAATGTAGGTTATGTAGATATTCCAACCATCTACCATGATCCAGGCAAGGGAACCACCGTCATGGACGGGCTGAAAATGGGGCTTGAAATGCTCAGGCTTAAATGGATGATTCTAAGGGAGAGGATGTGATATTTTGAAAATTGCCTTTCTGAATGGCCCCACTGAAAAATACCAGGTCAGCAGGGACAGCCGGTGGCCCGAGAGAAGCAAGAGCAGGACTATGTATTATCCCATATGGCTGGCTTACGCGACAGGTGTTGCGAAAAAGGAAGGTTTTGAGGTTCTGCTGATTGATGCGGAAGCGGAAGGTATGAAGCTCGGGGAAGTTGAAAAAAAATTGAAAACCTTTGGTCCGAATTTGTTGGTGGTTGCCACGACTACGCCAACTTTTGAAAAGGACATTGAGAATATTGAGAAGTTGAAAAAACTGGGGGCGAAAACTGTCATGGTGGGCACCCATGTTAGTTCGGTGCCGGAGGCTCCATTCAAAGCTAGCAAAGCTGTTGATTTTGTGGCAAGGGGTGAATATGATTTTACAATTGTGAATCTTGCAAAAAATCTTGAGAAGCCGTCAAGAGTGAAAGGAATTTCATACAGGATGGGAAAGAGAATCAAACACAACCCACCGGCTGAGCTGGTTGAAGATTTGGACAGTCTGCCTTGGGTCTCAAAAATTTACAGAGAATTTCTTGATTTGAACAACTATGCTTATTCGCTTGCCAAAAAGCCGATGGTTCAGATTTTCAGCGGAAGAGGTTGTCCCAATCACTGTGTTTTCTGTCAGTACCCTCAGGTGTTTTCAGGTCGGAATTTCAGGAAGCGTAGTGTCAAGAACTTTGTTGATGAGTTGGAGTGGATAAAAACCCATATGCCGGAGGTCAAAGAAGTTTTTATTGAAGACGACACATTCACTATTGACAAGAAGCGGGTTGCTGATATCTGCGATGAGATTCTGAAGCGGAAGCTGAAAATCACATGGTCCGCCAATGTTAGGGCAGACCTTCGATACGAATTAATGAAGAAGATGAAGCGGGCGGGATGCCGACTGCTGGTGGTGGGGTATGAGTCGGGAAACGACAGGATTCTCAAAAACATCAAAAAAGGCATCACTATAAGCATCAGCAGACAGTTTGCAGAGGATGCCAGAAAGGCCAAGCTGAAGGTTTTCGGCTGCTTCATGCTGGGTCTGCCGGGGGAAACCAAAGAGACTCTTGAGGACACTTTCAGATTTGCGCTTGAGGTCGACCCAGACATGGTATTCTTCCAGCAGGCTGTCCCATTTCCGGGAACGGAGATGTATGAGTGGGCTTGCGAGCATAATTTTCTGAAGTCTACAGATTTCAAAGATTGGTACGACAAAAAAGGATATTTCAGTTTTGTTTTGGACTATCCCGAATTGAGTGCCCAAGAAATCAAGGAAGCACGTGACCAATTCATGAAGAAATTTTATATGAGGCCAAAATTTATTGCAAGAACTTTTGTGAAAAGTCTAAGCAGTCCATCCGAATTTGCCAGGGTTCTGAGGGGTGGACTGGCGTATCTGAAATTTATGCTGACGGAGTGTGGTGGAGATAATGAGTAAGCCCAAAGTGACAGTGGTTATCACTGTGAAAAATTCAAAGGACACCATCAAAGCCTGTGTGGAATCCGTTCTGAAAAACAAATACCCTAAGCAGGTGATTGTAATTGATGCATTTTCCAGTGACGGCACTTATGAAATTCTGAAACAAATTAAAGGCATAAAACTGCTTCAGCTGAAAAGCAATGCGGCTGAGGCTTTCAACCACGGCATAAAGATGGCAAAAACTCCGATAGTTGCTCTGACTGATGCTGACTGTGTGGTTGAAAAAGACTGGTTGAAAAATTTAGTGGAGAAAATTAAAGGGGACTATGTTGCAGCTGCAGGATACTGCACAACGCCGAAAGGTATGAAGGGATTGAGCAAGGCAATCGGATATTCGTTTGATGAACGGTATGATATTGATGCTGATGAGGTTTTGCGTGCGCCGACTATGAATCTGGCTTTCAAAACTGATATTGGGAAAAAGGTTCTTTTTGATGAAAGTCTGCCGATTGCTTTTGAGACTGACTTCTGTTTTAATCTGCTGAAATTTGGGAAAATGAAGTATGTGAAGGGTGCTGTGGTTTACCACCATCACAGGGCCACTTGGGGTGGATTCTGGAAGCAGCAGAAGAATTATGGGAAATACGGGATGCTTGTTTATCTAAGGCATCCAAGGAGGGTGAGCGGGGACCACATTTCTCTGAGGAGGTTCTTTTTTGAGGTCGGGCTGTTCTATCTAATGGTTGCCACTTTTATTTTGGGGTTGTTTTTTTCGGAGTTTCTTCTGCTTTCAGTGACTTCGTTTGCAGGCATCCTGATTATGTTCGGATATGAAACTTTGAAGCTTATGCCGGAGAATCCGTTCACTTTTATTTTGATGCAGGCAGTAAGGCTGGTGGCGTGGTGTTGGGGAGGAGTTGAGGGTTTCATTCATTTTCTGGGTTCGAAACTTCCAAGATGTGGAAAGTCCTCAACCTGAAATTTGAAAAATCAAAGAAAGTCATGTATGATTTTTGGGGCTCTGTTTCGGAAAAGGTTGCGACAGGAATCAGTTTGATTTTTGAAGTGTCGAGACCTATGCGCTCAAGGTCTTCTTGTGAATCAACAAGGTACTTAATGTTGTTGTTCAGTATGTAGTCTTCGATTTGATTCTGCTTAAGGGCCCGGAAGGTCGCGGGGTTCATGACTCCATCCAGATTCACAACATCCCGTTCAGTGAAATATTGGAGAACGCCTGTATTGAAGGAACCCACTTTTTCAGAGGACGGAAGTTTGTCGATGAAGTCGGAAATCTCAAATCTCATAGCCTGAACAGGCGAGTTACCTTGTCCGTACAATGCTGTGAAATTTATCAGAAACAAAACTGTGAAAACTGAAAAAACCGGCTTGATAAACTTTCTGTTTTTGAAGGCGCCGAAAAACAGGACGGGAAAAGTCAGGGTAATTAAAAGCGAAAAATAGTGGGCATACCAGCGCCTCATGGCCAGCTGGATAACCCAGTAATAAATTACATAGAAACTGGTTGCAATAAACATAAAATTAAGATGCTTGGCGAGCTTGATGAATTTTTTCCGGGTATAAAGAAGAGGTGCCAGAAAGGCCAGGACAAAAATCAGAACAATCTGAACTGCGCTGAAAGGTATGGGCACGCCTATGAAGGTGAAAAACTGGGTGGCGTATGCTAGGGTTGCGTAGACGGAGCCGAAGACCCAGTAAAGATAGGGGCGGTCGCGGAGCCGGAGCAGTCTGTTGGCGGGGCCACTGACAGGAAACAGACTGCCTGCTTTTGTAACGCTGAAAACCAGCCAGGGCAGAACTGTGAGCATCGCCACCCCGGACATGATGATTATGTTTCGGAATTTTTTCTGCTTCACTGCGTCTTTCAGCAAAACCAGGAAGATGCCGGCGCAGACAAATACACCATCCATTCTTGCCAGAAAAAGCAGGCCCATGAGGAAGCCAAGAATGAATGATTTTTTGGTGTTGAGTTTCTGACGGTTAGCAGTGAAATGCCAGATTAATCCTGACAGCACTGCAGTCTGAAGTGCTGATTCCACGCCAATCAGTGAAGTAAAAATCACCCATGGGTTGAAAGACCAAATGAATGCTGCAAATAAGGCAGGAGGTTCGCCCGATATATTCCTGACAATTTTGTAAACAAAATAAGCAGTAACTGCATCGCATAATGACAGGAATATCAGAGCACCCCGGAGGGGTGCAGTTGCGGAAACAGGAAGAAGCAGTTTGAATATTAGAAAAAGAATGCCGGCGTAGAGGGGGTGAAATCCGTTGGTGGGAACTCCTTTGTTGAAAACTATTCCCTGCCCTTGAACCATATTTTTGGCAAGTGAAAAATAGTAGAAAGCATCGTCGTCAAAAAATTTCAGAAGCAGAGTTTCAATGCTGCTCAAGGCAAAGATGATTCTAATAAACAGACCTATGAGAATAACGGTCCATAGTTTCTGCTTTTCAGACCATACACCCACATAAGTGGTTCCACTCGGGTTTTAAAAAGGGCGATGTGTGGCGTTTCCATGCGGTTTGAAGCTGTTGAGGAGTTTGTTGACAAATATGAAAAGTTCATTGTTATCGGATTGTTGCTGATTGGCGCGCTGGTTAGGATACAGTATCTGTTTCAGGAAAGTGTGTGGAATGACGAAACAGTTTACATGTGGCTTTCCGATGAAGTCAAAGAGAATCCATTGTTTCTTTTCAGCAGGTGGCCGGCATACCATTCATACAGCCATTTGTTTGTGAGCTTGTCTGCAGTGCTTGGTATTTTTACCAATTCGTTTTATGCTACCAGAATAGTGTCTCTGTTTTTTGCTCTGCTTTCGGTTCTGGCAGTTTACTATCTGGGCAGAGAAACTATGGGTAAAATTGAAGGTGCATCAGCTGCGCTGATTATGGCTTTGAACGGGCTTCACATTTTCTTCAGCGACAAATCCTTGCTTGAGGCGCCGATAACCGCCATGTATGCAGTTCTGCTTATTGCAATCATGCGCTTTAACCCGGAAGATGTCAAGTCAGCAGTCTGGCTGGGCTTGGCGACTGTTTTGTGTTTCTTGACAAAAACCAGCGGATTTCTGGCCATACCCATGGCGGGGCTGGCGCTTCTGGTGAAATATCCGGAGCCTAAAAAATGGCTGAAAAATCCGGCATTCTGGGTGCTGGGCGCTGCGCTGGCAGTTTCAGCCGGCATGTATTTCGGCAACAATTATCTGCATTTCGGCAACTTCATGTTGGGAGATACGGCTGCACTTTCGCAGACAGTGGTGTTCGGAGGTTCAAGAACATTTTATCTTGAAAATGCTGGTGCTCTTTACTCGTGGCCGCTTTTTGCACTGGGCCTTTTGGGTTTGTATTTCAGCTTCACCAAGGGCAAGGAGCTCCGATCTGCATCGGTCATGTTTTTGTTTCATACTTTCTTTTTCTCGTTTCTGGTAGGGGAGAAGGTACCAAGATACGGTCTGCCCACGGTTCCGCTGATTGCTTTGCTGGCAGTTTATGCGGTGAAAGTGGTGCTTGACAAACTGAAGCTTCCGAATTTCATTACAGGATTCACTTTTCTTTTGGGTATCAGTTCACTTGTATACGGCATGACTCTTCTACCTCAGAAAGCGTTCACATATACAGGTTTTCAAGAACTAGGAACAGTTGCAGGCAAACTTGATGCGCAGAATAATTACTCGGTAATTTATGCCCAGTCAACAAGGCAAATCAGAGCATTTTCCGGTATCAATTACGAAAGCATGGAAGGCAAAATCCGAAGGCTTCCGGATAATTTAACAGAATTCGCAAACCAAACTAATATATTACTTCAGATTGACATCTGGGAATACGCAGGGCCAGAATGGGTGTATCCTTTGACCCAAGAAAAGCTGAACAGGATAATAAACAACAATTTTACACTGTTGCATTCGGTTTACAGAGATTACCCAACGCAGGAAGGATTACGAAGTGTTCCAGTGGGATTATTGTTAGCAAAGTAAATAACAATCAGTGGATTCGTGAAAACGTATTACCACTTCGTCAAGCAGATTACAATATGAGATAATGGTGAAAGATAGGTTTGGTATTATAAGTGGGCACATATTAATTCAGATACTTTCAAAGGCAAATTCAGTTTATCTTTCAGAGTTCAACAAAACACTCGCACTCTTGGGGATTTTCACAGGAACACCTGCCCCGCCCCTTAAAAAGGGTTGCTAAGTGTGCTTGTCAATAAGCCATGAAACATATTTTCTGACTGCCTCTTCCTGGGAATACTTTGGATTCCACCCGAGCCCTTTGATTTTGGACATGTCCATCACGGATTTCTTGACATCCCCTGTCCACCCCCGCTCTCCGCCGGTAAATCTGAATTTCGGATGGAGTCCGAGCTCTTCTGAAACAAGCTCTGCAATCTGTTTTACTGTAAGTGTGCCTTCGCTGGCCACGTTGTAGGCTTCAAATTTTTTGGTTCTCCTCCACGCAAAGTCGAAGGCTGAAACCACATCATCAACATGGATGTAGCTCTTTTCCTGCAACCCATTGCCCAGGATTTCGAGTTCGTCCGGATTTTTCCTGAGCTTCCAGAAGAAATCCCAGATAACTCCGTGCTCGCTTCGCGGACCTATCACATTGCCCAACCGAAGGGCCGAACAGTTCATGCCGTATGCATGGGCATATGCAGAAAGATACATTTCAAAGGCTGCTTTGCTGGCACCATACGGGCTGATTGGCCGGAGGGGGTGTTTTTCAGTAACAGGCTCTGAAGTGTCGCCGTAAACTGTGCCCCCCGAACTTGCAAAAATAAAATTTTTCACTCCTGCCCTGCGGGACGCTTCAAGGACATTGAATGAGCCATCGATGTTGATTTTGAAACTCACGGAAGGGTTTTTTACACTCGAGCGGACGTCGGGGTCGGCAGCTAAATG
>CAZJUS010000038.1:0-5390 GCA_964549355.1 Candidatus Undinarchaeota archaeon
CTCAATCCTCGCAATGAGCCTGCGGGTGTTCCTGACCTGGCTGGGCTTCTCCAAGGTCTTGAGGGCTTTCTTGGCCTCCAGCTTCATAAGCTCCAGCCGGGCCTCCTTGAGTTGGTCCAAAAGCTGTTTCTTGGTCAGCTTGCGGAGTTCTGCGATTTTCACGTGGGAGAATGGCGGTGAGGGTTTAAAAGTTTTGAGTGTCCCTTACACCTTTAAAGTTCCAGGGCATAATGCAATGTGAAGGCTATAAAGGCATTTGGGCAGCATTTCCTGATTTCGCGCGAAGTTGCCGCTTTCATAGTCAATGCCGCCGGAATCACAAAAAAAGACACAGTCCTTGAAATAGGGCCCGGCACAGGGATGATAACCAAGTATCTGGCCCGGAAGGCCGGCAAGCTCTATTTTATTGAAAAGGACAAAAGGATGGAAGACAAACTGCAGTACCTGCTTGGCAATGTAGAGCCCATCTGGGGCGACGCCTTGGAGGTGGAGTGGCCCCGGGACGCCAACAAGCTGGTCTCCAATCTGCCGTTCAACATAGCCTCGGAGGCAATCTTCAGGATTCCGGAGCATATGGAGCTGGCGGTGCTGGGCGTCCAGAAGGAGTTCGGGGAGAAGATGGTCGCCGAGCCGGGCGACAGCAACTACGGGAGGCTGAGCGTGTCCGCACAGCTGCTTTTCAAAATTGAGCACCTCAAAAACTTCCCGCCCGAAGTCTTCAGGCCGGCCCCGAAGGTGGGGCTGGCGGTCATGAGGCTGCGCCCAAAAAAAAGGCCGGAGGACTGGCCGGCGCTGGAGGCCTTCATCCGGAAAATTTTCTGCTATCCGAACAAGACAGTGAACAACGCGCTGAAACTGGCGGGCTACAGCCTGAAGACCACCGCAAGAAAAAAAACAAAAACCCTGAGCGGGAAAGAAGTCGTTGCATTGTTCAATCAGGCCGCTCCGTAAATCGACTTGACTGCTTTGACATCATCGTCGGACACCTTCTCAAACAGGATTCTGGCTTCACCCATTTTATGGCCCGCCTTCAGGGGCTCATTGTCTTTCCAATCAATTGGGACGCCCAGCAGTTCTGCGACTTCCTTGGTCCGCTCCGGCAGGAAGGGCGCCAGCATCTGATTGATGAGCTTCAGGCAGCTTGCGGAAGTCCCGACCACCTCCGGGACTGCTTCCGGGTTTTTCCATGGAGCTTTCTGCTGGAAGTATGTGTTCACAAGCTTCCCTGCATCCGCCACATATCTCAGCCCCTTCTGCAAATCCCCTTCCATCATGGCCTTTTGGTATTCACTTTTTATTTTAACCACTTCGCCCAACACTTTGCCGGGTGTGAATGCTTTAATTTCTGAGTTGGTTGACTTGGCCGAAAATTTCAGGACACGCTGAAGCAGATTTCCGATATTATTCACAAGCTCGCTATTCACTATTTGTGAATACTCGTCGGCGGAAAAATCCGTATCCTTCATTCCAAGCGGAGTTGTCCATGTCAGGTAAAACCGCAGGTACTCCCAATCTTGTTTTTTGTCCTTCCATGCTTTGACCGGGATATACCACCCCCTGCTTTTGCTGAGCTTCCTGCCCTCAAGATTCAGATAGCCCCGAACCGGAATTTCTGTAGGGGTGCTGAAGCCTGCAGCCATGAGCATGGCAGGCCAAAACAGAAAGTGGTGGTAGACTATGTCTTTGCCTATGAAATGGACTATTTCGCTCCGGGGGCCCCACCATTCTTCAAAATTCTCCCCATTCTCATCGCACCATTTCTGCAGGGTGCTCATATAGCCAATGGGTGCATCAAACCAAACGTAAAAGACGCCTTTGCGGCCCGGGATGGGAACCCCCCAGGATATGTGGCGCTCGATATCCCAGTCCTGGAGCCCTTCATTGACCCAGACCATCACAGAATTTTTCACTCCTTTTTCTGCCTTGAGCTTGTTGTGAATGAAGTCGTCCAAGCGCGATGAAAAGCTGCTGAGCCTGAAAAAAAGATGCGTGTCTTCTTTTGCTTCTGCAACCGCCCCGCATATCTTGCACTTTGCATTCACCAATTCCCCGAATGGAATGACCTTTCCGCACTTTTCGCATTGGTCACCATATTGGTCTTCAGCTCCGCAGAACGGGCAGATGCCAACCAAGAACCTGTCCGGCAGAGGTATTCCGCATTTCGGGCACCAGTGAATCTTAACCGGCTTCTCATAAGTGAATTGCTTCAACTTGCCGAAGAATTTCTGAGTCAGTTCAATGTGCTTTTGGCTGTGAGTGTGGTGGAATTTATGAAAGTGAATTCCAACCGAAGTAAAGTCTGCCAGATGCTCCTGCCTCCACTTCTTTACATATTCCTCCGGCTTCACATTGCCCTTCTGCGCCTCAAAAAGAATGGGCGTGCCGTGCTCATCGGTTGCACACATGTAAACGGCCATGTCCCCAATCAGATTCCGGAATCTGGTATAAATGTCCGCCGGCAGATAGGTGCTCCTGAGATGCCCCAGGTGCAGCTCGCCGTTGGCATAGGGCAATGCCGCTGTCACAACCACTTTTTTCATAGAACTGAGTTGAGAGGTGGCTTTAAAGCCTTTTCAGGGCGGTTGACATGGCGGTGCTGATGGGGTAAACCGTGCCGTCCAGCGGGTCAAAAAATGCAATTTCATTGTCTATCAGCCAGCCGAGCATTTCTTTGCTGACTTTGTCCGCGGTAAGGTTGCCGGAAGCCAGCCGTTTGAGAACGGGGATTGTTTTCTGCCCATGGTGGGAGGCAAGCATGCGGACGCGGGACAGTTTGCGCATGACAGCTTTCTCGAGGTGGTTCAGGTTGCCGGCGGTGGCGAAGCTCTGTATCGCAACCCATATGTCATAGGGCCTTCCGCCGAAATACTGGTAGACCTTCATGGCCTGCTCCTCCGTCATGCCTTCATCCTGGAGCCATTCAAGGACTGCGTCTTCGCCCAGGTCGCCGAGGTAGTTGAACTCTGAAGCCTCCTCCAGGGCTGCCAGCTTGATGGCATTGTCAATGAAAAGGCAGTCCGATGTAACAACAATCACATGGGCCAGGTGCATCCGCTTGGTGAGGGTGACCAGAAAATTCATGAGGCGTGCAATCTCGTCGCTGGACATGCCCGAGTATCTGAGGGCCTGCACTTCGTCCAGCACAATGACAGGCCTGCGCATCTTGCGGATGTAGGGAATGAGCGGAAGGAAAGGGTCTGTTTTGCCGGTCCGGATTTTTTCGTAGAGCTTTCTTGGAACTTTTATGCCGTGCTTGGCGGAGTCGTGCCTGAGTTTGCGCTTGAGGTAGCTCCTGAACCTGACAAATATATTGTCCTGGGGAAGGGCCATCACATCCGAAATCCCCTTCGGACTCCTCGCACGAAAATCGTAGAAGACAAAGTCGCGGTGCCTGCCGAAGGCCCGGACCATCCTCATCATGAGCGTGCTCTTGCCGCTTGACTTGGGTCCATAGATGAACTGGACAAAATTGGGCGGGGAGTTGATGAGCTGGCCGAGCTGCCAGAGCTCTGTTTTCCGGTCCACGAAGCGGAGTTCCACCCAAACAATTGGCAAGGGAATATAAATGCTAAACGCTTGCGAAGGGGGATTGCAAAGGGGGCGTCAGCCCCCTTGCTGGGATATAAAAGCTAAACGCTTGCGGGGTTATGAAAAATACGGAGTGCTATTGCTAATCCCTTTATTTTCACCAACGGGCTACTCCATCTTCACCAAGCACTTTGTCCAAGGAATCTTCAGGGGTGAGTTCGCGACTTTTTTCAATTTCCTTGAAAGCCGCCGTCTTCCTCATCATGCCGGAGAACATGGACATGGCTCCGAAGAACAAAAGCTCGCCGACCACTGCGAAGAGGGCAAGGAGGGCAACAAAGGCCCAGGAATAAATGAAGACGCTGGTGAAAACGCCGGGAGAAGCTTTGCTCATGAGGGCGTACAGCACCAAGGGAAATACAATAAGGAAAGCGGAAGCCAGGAACATGATAAGCCCAACCCAGCCCCCAAACTGCGACTTGTAAAACCCCTTGAAAAGCCCTTTGATGGCAAAAGACCCGACAATGAAAATCAAAATCAGCAGGACCAGTCCGATTATTGAAAGGGCTATCAGATTCCCTGTCGCCGGCAGCTCCACTATCCGCTGGACCATGCTGTCAATTGCAGAATAAAATGAAATTACGGGCGCCACTGAAGCGGGCCCAAAAAGAGGAAGTCCGATGGGTATGGTCGCCCAATTGATCAGGCCTATGCTCATGTTGCTTTTGAACAGCAGCACCACCGCTGCAAGAGAGACCATCTTCGAAAGCCGGCGGTCCATGAACGCATACCGGAGCCAATATTCGGCAAAATAATAGATGAAAACCGCCGGAATCAGATACTTAAAAATAAAGGAAGGATTGGCGTCAATCGGGATGTTGAGCAGATTGGTGGTCAGGAAGTTTATCATGCCGTAGGCCTGCCGGATGGGCTCGTTGACAAAAAATTCCCAAAACAGAACCGGCATCTTGAATTTTCCATAATACACTATCAGTGAATAAATGAAGAAAATCAGCTTTCCCTGGAGGACGCTTTGTTTGTGGATGGCTTCCCGAATAGAGCCGAAAATACAGTCGAAGATTGTGATTATGAAGAAGAAAGACAGAGCCGTTTGGATTATTGTCAGCAGACCCATGCGATCACTTTTTCACTTCCATCTCCGCTGCAAACTCTTTTTGATGTTCAGCTTTTTTGTGGCCGGTGGTGGCGGCACCTTTCGACCTCAAAGCTATTGCGGGTTTCATGCGCATCATGGAGAAAAATGTATTGAAGACTCTCATTAAAATCATAAAGCCTATGAACACAGCAAAGCCCCCCCAGGACAAAGTGGTGATGTACGCAGCCACCTGGTCGTAAATATGTGTAAAATTCAAGACCGTCACCGCCACAGCAGTCACCGCAAGGTTGAGCAGTGAACGGGTTTTCCTGCTAAAGCCCCACGCAAACCCCATCAAAAAATCAGTGAATATGAAAACGAAGAGCGCCGAAAAAACCAAAGTGAATATCTGCTCGACCACGGCGGGTGTGAATAATGCATTGAGTCTGTTGAAAAAGAAAACAGAGATTGCAAAAGTGAATATAAAATTCACCAAGCTTTTCGCGCCGAAAAAAATGTCCAGGACCATCCACACCAAAATCGCAAACATAATGAACGCTTGAAACTGTCCGGCGTTGTTTTCAATATCAAACTGCGGAAGCATATTGGAGGAATTCAGGAACCTCATTATCCTTTCCAAAGGGCCCTGCACCAAAGCAATAGCGGACTGCCCGGCATCGTCCGCATTCTGGGCGGCTGCAGGCTGAAGCAGAAGGCCTCCGCTGGCAGTCAGGATTAACATCAGCAGGGAGGCGCATTTCATTTC
>CAZJUS010000039.1:0-5251 GCA_964549355.1 Candidatus Undinarchaeota archaeon
GGGAGGCATACCAAAACATACTCGAGATTCCTGAAAACGAAGCGGTGCTTGGATACAACAGGAAAAATCTGGAGGGCCCGGAACCCCAAATGCTGCACACATGCCACGGCGGATTCCATGACCGCATGTTCATTTATGTCCGGGCAGATGAAATTGAAAAAATGATTGAAATAATAGAAAAAGCGAAGCATCTCCGCGACAACAAAATAGAGCTCTTGTTCCTGGAGCCGGAGCAGGAGGGCGGGACATACATGGAAAATGACAAAGGGATTCCGGCTCCATTCGCAAGAGGGCCTCTGCACGAACGCGGATACGCCCAAATTTAATATGGAAAAAGAATAATGCATAAATCTTAATTCTTCCTTGAATAATTATGAAATTAAAAATTCTGCTGGCTCTGGTGCTGGCTGCGACGTCAGCCTTCGCAATTACCATGGAAGGCAAAGTAATCTGCCAAGGAGAGGACATCACATTGTGCTACGACTCCGGAGGAAACTCGATGATGGAGGGAACGGCGGTGGGCGTCAATGAAACCGCCCTCGCTGTGCAGTTGCCTTCAGGCCAGACCTATTTTGCGCTTAAAGGCTACACCTTCACCGCTACGGGCAGTTCGGACGAAGGGGACTGCACCGCAAGCCTGCAGTATGTCACATACATAGGCGACGGCTGTGCCAACACAACCTTAGTTTATGAATTCACCCCGGCGGAAAATCCGGAGCCGGAGCCAGAACCCGAGCCGACCCCCGCTACGGAAAGATACACGGGCTACCACCACATCTGCAAGGTCATCCATGTGGACAAGTCTTCAAAGGTTGATGTGGAGTTTAAGTTTGAGCCGTACAATGACTCCTACCTAAGGTATCTGATGTACAGCTACGACTGCCCTGAAAATCAAAACAAAAGGAGATATACTTCTTCAGGGTGCAGCCAGGAGGGATGCACCGACGGAAAATTCTGCAATATGGGGACTGTAGGCTCCCGATTCACAAAAACTATTTCCTTTGATTTCGAGGCCGGAGACCATCTGGTGTGCGCGTGGCCGAGCTCAATCAAGGGCTATCTCTGGGATGCTGAAATGAATGTCGTTGAAATTACACCCTATGAGGATGAGGTCACAGGAATCGTCCGCACTGACAGCCTGGATGGTGTCTCCGTTGAAATCGCCAACAGCGACGGCTGGGTGGTGCTGTACATAACCAAAACCACCGAAGGCTCTGCAGGAATAACGGGGATATTCTTGGGCACCGGGTCCCAGGTCACCAACTGCAACAACAATATAGGTGCTGAGACGCCCTGCTGGACAGGGCAGTCCGGCGAAACAATCAGCGAGCTGTGCTCCAATATACCCTTTGAAGCAGGAAAAAATTACACTGTAATCCTGACTACTGCATCGGAGACCAGAAACTACCAAGTTGAAACTCCGAAGGAGCCGGAAAGT
This sequence comes from Candidatus Undinarchaeota archaeon, assembly GCA_964549355.1. Lineage (GTDB taxonomy): Archaea > SpSt-1190 > SpSt-1190 > SpSt-1190 > SpSt-1190 > JAAOXW01. Next base: position 1,439 of record CAZJUS010000039.1, read on the forward strand.
GTATCGGATGAACCTGAAAGTGAATTTTCGTGCGACGCCCTTTCAGAGCAAGCCTGCCTTGCTGAAAGTGAATGCCAGTGGAGCACCTGCGGGTGCATAGGTAGCAATGCTTTATGCGACAAGCCCAACTGCGAAGACTTGGGCAAAGAGGAATGCACGAGCAGTGAGTACGATGAATATTGCAAATGGACGGACGGTTGCGGGTGCATGTATGAGTTCCAGGAGTGCTCGACAATTCCTGCGGAGGAAACCTTTGAGTGCCCGGAAGGCTGTGAATGCGACGGCGAGACTATAACCTGCCTGACTACAGATACAATCCACGAAATCGTCCCAGTGCAGGCCGAACTTGTGGGGTCGGCAACACAAACTGAAAGCGCGCCGACGCATTCAGTCCAGGAACAGGTGGTCTGCATGTCCGGATGCCTGTTCAAGGACAGGTGCATCAGCCAAGGGACGCGCATAGAAACCAATGATTCAGTGTCGTACTGCGATATCGACGGGCAGTGGAAACTGCAGAAAGCCGTAGGGGACGCCTGCCTGAACAACTTCGAGTGCAGGACAAACATGTGCTCCAACGGAAAATGCTATGACATTGAATCCGAAGTCCGGAAGACGCAGGGCATCCTGCAGTGGATTATGGATTTGATAACGAGAATCTTCGGGATAAGCATTGAAAATCCCGAATCGACATCCCCTGCACCCTCCGAAACACCCTCCAGCGGTGGAGGGGGGTCTTCCCATTTTGTCGAGTGAGTCTGCAGGGCAAAACAAGAAGGTTTTTATGTATCCTGTATCCTGACTGTATGGCAAAAACAAACACCGCAGTATTCCTGTCAATAATTCTCGGGCTTATGTTCGCCTCTCCCGGATGGGCGGCATACATCATAACCAATGATGCAACAGGAGGCGCATGCAGTTCCATCGGCGCATGGGACGCGGGGACCCGGACATGCACCATCAATCAGAATTTAACGGAAAGCATTGAGATCGGCGACAGCGGCATTACGCTGGACGGGAATGGGCATGCAGTAACAGGGTCCGGAAGCGGAAACGGCATATCGGCAAGCGGAAAATCGAATGTTGTCGTGAAAGGCTTCATTGTTGATAATTTTGCAACAGGCATATATGTCTACTCCGGAGGGCACAGCAACATCACTGAAAATAAAATTGTGGACAGCAATATCGGAATCCACATCAGCCATTCGGACGACAACGAGGTGTTCGGCAATGGCGTCTCCGGCAATGCCTTTGGAATTTATGTTTACTACTCCTCATTCAACCTGGTATACCGCAATACCATGGCAAGCAACACCTACGGGCTCTATATCTACAAAGGTGCAAGCAACACAGCATACAACAATAATTTCATGGGCAACACCCACCAAGCAACCGGAAACCCCGCATACCTTGTCAATGTCTTCAATCTGGACAAACCCGCCGGAGGCAACTACTGGAGCGACTGGACTTCGCCGGATGATGATGCCGACGGGTTTGTGGATGAACCTTATGTTTTTGGCGGAGGCCAGGACAACTTCCCCTGGACCCAAATGGACGGCTGGGCGCAGGCACCGCCCGCAGTGGACGCCGATGGGGACGGCTACGATGAAACAGTGGACTGTGATGATGAAGACCCGGCAGTCAATCCGGGCGCAGTTGAAATCTGCGACGGAATTGACAACAACTGCGACGGGAATGCGGATGAAAACCTGACCGTTGCCTGCGGAGAAGGTGTTTGTGAAGGCACATCCACCTGCGTGGCGGGTGCGTGGACCAACTGCTCAAGCTACGGCAAGGATGCCGGTGTCTGTGCAGTCTGCGACGACCACGGAATCGCGACCTATGACGGGACCCAAAACCAGGACTGCATGCCGACAGCTTGCCCGGAAAGCGGTTGCGGCGCAGGGGGTTGCGGTGAGCACATCTTCGGCCTGTACCCTGAAACCGTAGAAAATTCCTGCTCTGCAATCTACACATGCACGCAGAATGCCTGCGTGGCGGATTGCGAAGCGGATGCAGACGGCGACGGATACTCCGCCAAGTGCGGTGACTGCAATGACGAAAATGCAACAGTGCATCCCGGTGCGGACGAAATCTGTGATGGAGTGGACAACGACTGCAACGGCATTGTCGACGACGGAGACGAAGACGGCGACGGAGTAAACAACTGCGAAGACCTGTGCCCCGGGACCGGACCGGAAGGTGCGGCATGGAAGAGGCTCCTGCCTTGGCACTTTGCGGATATAGACAATGACGGCACCTTTGAAACCCGGCAGAGATGGAGGGCGCCGATTACCGACAGCCAGTACACCCTGGCAGACACATATGGATGCACCTGCGAACAAATACTGGACTGCCTCCCGGGAGGCAATGAAGGCATGATGAGATATGGATGCGGTTGGGGGGTCATGAAAGTGTGGACCAGGCAAATCGGCTGGGCCAAGGACTGCAGATTCAATTGGGATGGCCACCACTCGGAATGCGACCATCATCAATGGGGGCGCGGCCACCGCCAGTGGGGATGCGGGGAATAAAAGGCCAATCCTTTTTATACTTCTGAAGCAGACAGGGCCATGCAGGTAAAAGCAAGCCACATACTGGTCAGCACAGAGGAGGAGGCCAAAGAGCTTCTGGAAAGGGTGCAGGGCGGGGAAGACTTCGCCAAGCTCGCGCAGGAGAGGTCCAAGTGCCCGTCGGGCAGGAAGGGGGGCGACCTGGGCTGGTTCAAGAGGCAGCAGATGGTGCGGGAGTTCGACCGCTTCTGCTTCAGCCACAAGCCGGGGGAGATGGGCATAGTGAAGACCCAGTTCGGCTGGCATGTAATAAAAATCACCGACTTCAAAAGATAAGTTATAAATAATAAGCCGTCGTGGTCTTCAAGTGGAGACCACAATTCTAATCGGCGGTGATGCGGGGCAGGGCATCGCCAAATCGGCCGAAATCCTGGCCAAAAGCTTTACCAGAAGGGGTTATTATGTATTCAACTACAGGGACTATCCGAGTTTGATCCGCGGGGGGCTCAATTTCAACATCCTGAAGATCGGCACCGAGCCTGTCGCCAGCCATGAGTGGAAGGCGGACTACGCGGTGTTCCTGAGCCGGCAGGCCTTTGATGTCCACAAAGGCAAAAGCAAATTCTCAATTACGGCCTCGGGAATCGAAGGGGGGGACTATAGCATCAATACCGCGGAAATTCTCCAGCGCACGGGCGCCCCGAAGATTGCAGGCAACGCCGCCATGCTGGGCGCCCTCTACAAGGCCATGGGGCACGACACGGCGCCCCTGATGGATGCGATGGGCGGCTACGGCAGGCACGCGGACATAAACCGAAAGGTTGCCTGGGAGGGCTTCACAGCATACACGGGCAAGACGCGGAAATTCCCGGAAATTGAAGGCCGGCAGCCCAACTACTTTGTGAGCGGGAGCTGGGCCATCAGCATGGGTGCAATAGCAGCGGGCATGGATTTGTATTTCGCCTACCCAATGACGCCGGCAACCCCCGTCCTTCATATACTCGCCGGCCTTGAGAGGGACTACGACTACCGGACAGTCCAGCTGGAAAACGAGCTTGCGGTTGCCAACGCAGCCCTCGGCGCCAGCTTTGCCGGCTCGACTGTGATGGTGGGCACCAGCGGGGGAGGGCTGGCCCTGATGGGGGAGGCCATGAGCCTGCAGGGCATGAGCGAGATGCCCCTGGTCGCATATTTGTCCATGAGGACGGGGCCTGCAACAGGGGTCCCCACATACAGCGGGCAAGGCGACATAAACTTCGCACTCAATGTCGGACACGGCGAATTCCCCCGGGCCGCCATTGCA
>CAZJUS010000040.1:0-4992 GCA_964549355.1 Candidatus Undinarchaeota archaeon
TGGTGCCGAGCTCCAAGGAATTTTCGGATGCGTTGCTGAAGCAGGTATAATGGGTGAGGATTTGGCTGGAACCTTCAAAAGTGAGGCAATTGGTCCCTGCTTTGTTGATAGTTGTTCCATCGCAGAGGGCAGAGTAGGGGGAAGGGCCCCAGAATCCAGAACCGTAATCAAAGACCTTCCCTATGTAGTCGCCCAGCTCAAGAATTTCCGTTGCTGGCGCCGTGCTGGAACATTCGCCAATCCAAGGCAGTGAGCTTCCTTCTTTGCCAATCAGATATTTTGAATTGGCACCATCAAACGACACAGGGATATCACACCCGCGCATGCATTGACTGCTTAATGAGCAGGAGGCGCCACTGTCATCATAGATTGTGGTAGCTTCAATATTATTTTGGGACACAAAGAAAGAGTCACCGACATACACATCAACTTCGCAGTCCAAGGCCAGATTGCATGAATCTTCGCCTCTGCATTTTTCGGCGATGTCAGTCATGGTCAATGTTTCGGAGATGGACCCACTTCTAAAAAGGTCTTCAGCCAGGGGCTCCTCATTTGCAGTGACGCTGCATCCGTTTCCGGAGCCTATCTGCAGCGAATACACAATTGAACTTGAATGGGCCGGCCAGGTCGTATCCGAAGTTTCCAAATCATTCAAGTATTTGTCATAATCGAAAATCAAATCCATGGAATTCTTTCCGCCCGCAGCAGAGCTGAAATAGGAACCTGCATCGGGGAACTGCACAATGGGATACCAAATATTTGAATCGCATGTCCATTTGGGGGGGTTGCTGGGGTATTGTTTTGCAGTCATTCCAGTTTTTCCTTCAGGGATAGGCCCGCAGTATATTGCTTCGTCAGCATCATTGCCGACGCATGCCCCGCCTTCTCCAATCCCTGTTTTGCTGTATATTAAATTCGAAGCATAATGAATCATATAATCTCCCGGGGCATCCACCCATTCTCCACTGCATACTTCACAGAGCGCTTTGTCGCCACCGGCCACTGAAATAGCAGACCACCCCCCGTCCGAATCTTCATTATCGCACTGTCCCTTAAGCCACCCTTGGGCAGTGCATGTATAAGGCGGATATTCATTGAGAGTTTCGTCAGCCACAGTGCCGGGGTTATTCACATCGCACTCTTGGGGGTTGTTGGCTTTACTGCAATCATAAAGCAGAGTGCTCCCCACCAAGAATATTGAAGCGTCCTGCTGCCAAGTCCATTCGTCGCCGTCGTAAGAGCAGTAGTACTTATTGTCATCAACAGCAGTGACTTTATCACATGCAGTCGTGGCGTTGATGCATTTGGTGGCCGTCCTGTCGTCATCAGTTCCGCTGCAGACGATGGAGTTGATGCTTGCTCCTTCGATTACAGTGGGTTCCACAGTAGTCCACTTCCAGGTATCGGCGTCATCGTCAAAAGTGCAATAATATCTTGTGTCTCCGTTGCTGACATATGTGTCGCATGCATTGTCGGAGTTGCACACTTGCGGAAGATTCGAACTGGTACACAGCACTGCGTCTCCGATTACTTCCACTTTTTTACTTTCAGGCACCCACCCATCTGAACCGCAAAATTTAAAAGTGCCACCACTTTGTGAAGTACCCCCAAGATCCTTCTTGATGTTACAATAGCGGGTCGTGCCGCATTCCAAAAAACCTTCAGAAGTGCATAACGCACCTTCCGGCACCGATCCTTCAGGAACCCACTTGTTATTCAAGGGGTTGCAAACATATGTGGTGCCGCCGGCTTCCTTAGATTTACAATATTCGCTTGAACCACAAACTACATATCCGCAAGTATCATCACAGACTGCTGAACCGCCATCAACCACCCCTGAATTTTTTTCATCGCATTCTGGAGAAGAACCGCAGACCTCTGCGCATCTTGTTTTGCATATGTCCAACTGGGTTGCAGAGTTGTCACAGCTGTATTTGTCAAGAGTTGTATATCCAGCATAGCCACGAGCATTCAGCCCCCAACACATTTGGTAAGTATCAGGACACTGCATAGTATCACAATACGTATTGAGCGCTACAAAAATACACCCATTTATGTGACCAGAACCATCGCAAGAAACGCAAGCATCGCCACCAAAAGAATAGCTGCCGTCTTGTTGCTCCATTTCTTCACCGCCCTTGTACCACTTCCCGAGATTGTTCACTTTACAAACATTATTGCCATCAACTGTGGCAGGTTCCACAGAACCACAGTCATCCCCTTCAGATAAAACGGTGTAAGGTGTACTGGACTTCCCGTTGGCCTTGTTTGTCCCGTCGCTTTCTATTTCAGCAGCATCACCAGAAAATTTCCATTTCTCGCTAGAATCTCCAAATTTCATTTCACTCCGGGCCTTCACAAACATAATATTCTGTCCGCCCCTAGCTCCCTTGTTTACTGAATAATGATATTTACCCACATCATCAGACCCTGTATTGCGTTCACATCCGCGTTCTGCAAACCCGATATTTGTAAAGAGTATCAACAAAAACACAACAGCAACAGCCCTGCGCATATTCCTCTTAGAAAACCACGTATTTATTCGTTTCTAAGAGTCCTAAAGAGTTGCAAATGGCCGGAAAAGCAAATAAAGCAAAAAACAGAAAAAAACTGCTGAATTTGCGCCACAACAGCCGTCAGGACAGGTATGCAGTGTCGGGAATCTCCTCTTTCATGCCCTTCCTCTTCCGGGTCTCCAGTATGACCTGCTTCTGCAGTTCCCTGGGCAGGGGCTCGAACCTGCTGTCGCGCAGGGACCAGTAGGCCATGCCGTTGGTGGCGGACCTCAGGCTGGATGTAAAGCCGAACATGTTGGCCACAGGCACATCAGCAATGACTGCCACGTGGTCGCCGGCTTCGTCCTGCTCGACTTCCAGGACCGCCCCCCTCCTGCCCTGCACCAGACTGGTGACTGAGCCCATGTGACTCATGGGGGAATCTATGCGGATGGTCTGGATGGGCTCCAGTAGCATGGCGCCCGCAGCAAGCATGGCATTCTTGATTGCATCGCGCGCTGCAGGGATGATCTGGGCAGGCCCCCGGTGGATGCTGTCCTCGTGCAGTTTGGCGTCATTGATGAGCACCTTTATCCCCGTGCCCTTGTCAAAAGTCAAAGGGCCGTGCGTCATGATTTCGCGGAAGCCCTCAAGCACGCTCTCCATGATCTCCCCCAGGTGGATGACACCGCGCGTCTGGTCTATGATCACATTGTTGTTGAAGACTGAAATCACTTTCCTGGCGACATCTTTTTTCATGCCTGCAGCCACAAAAGCCTCAACAGTCTTCTGGTCCTTGCCCTTCCGGATATTGCCCTCAGGTATATCGCCGTTCTTGATGGCGTCAAGAATCGGTTTCTCAAGGGGGGCCACCGTCATATAAAGCTTGTTGTGCTTGTTGGGCGACTTGCCCTCCACAGGCCCGGCCGTGCCGGCAACAGTCTCGCGGTAGACAACAATGGGCGGCGAGGTCTTCACCTTCACCTTCCAGTCGCGCTCGATGAACTTCTCCTTGATTTCCAGGTGGAGCTCGCCCATCCCGCTTATCAGGATTTCGCCCGTCTCCTGGTTTATGTCCACCTTGAAAGTGGGGTCTTCCTTTGACATCTTTATCAGCACCTCCACCAGCTTCGGCAGGTCGCGGGCGCTCTCAGGCTCCAGGGCTTTGGTGACCACGGGCTCAAAGATGTGCTTGATTTCCTCAAAAGGAGTGACGTCCAGGGAATCGGCCACAGTCTCGCCGGCTTTGGCGGATTTGAGGCCGACTATGCCGGCGATATTGCCTGCAGTCATCTCGTCGATGGTAACGCGGAAAGGCCCTTTGTAAAAGACCACCTGCTGGAGGCGCTCCTCAGACCTGGCGCCGACCAGTGCAATAGTATCCCCCGCCTTGAGCCTGCCTGAAAATATCCGGACAGTTGCAACTTCGCCGGCGTGCGGGTCATTCACTATTTTTGTGATAATCCCCATAAGCGGGCCGTCGTCCCTGCATTCTATCATGGCCTTCCCCACCTCGCTGTCCTCATCGCCCCTCCAAATCCGGGGCACGCGGTATTTCTGAGCTTCCACCGGGGACGGCAGATGCTTGGCCACCATGTCCAGGATGGCCACATGCGGTTTGGCTTTCTCCTGCAATTCCGAAATGTCCCCCTTCGCATAGGCATCCAAGACTTCCTTGAAGCCGATGCCTGACGATTTCATGATATCAACAGTAACCGCCCACTTGTCCACGGCGGAGCCGAAGCCTACTGTTCCGTGCGGAACGCTGACCTGCCAGTCCTTCTTGTATTCGGGCGGTGCATATCTCTCAATGAGCTTGTTAACTTTTGCAATGATCTTGGTAAACCGTTGTTGCATTTCCTGCGGAGTCAGCTTGAGTTCAGTGATGAGCCTGTCAGTTTTGTTGATGAACAGGATGGGCTTCACTTTTTCGCGGAGGGCCTGCCGGAGCACAGTCTCAGTCTGGGGCATGGCGCCTTCGACTGCATCAACCAAGACCAAAGCGCCGTCGACAGCGCGCATGGCCCTGGTGACCTCCCCGCCGAAATCAACGTGGCCCGGAGTGTCTATGAGATTTATGAGGTACTCCTGGCCGCCGACCTCGTGGACCATTGAAACGTTGCCTGAATTGATGGTTATCCCCCTTTTCTGCTCCTCCTCATCAAAATCCAGCCAGCGGGCGTCCCCTGCCACCTGGGTGGAGAGCATGCCTGCAGCTGCAACCAAGGAGTCGCTGAGGGTGGTCTTGCCGTGGTCTATGTGGGCCACAATGCCGATGCATCGTATCCTGTCCTTCTGGGAAATGAGCTCCGTGATCATCTCTTTCATATCGCGCTTCTTCGCCATACGATTGGGTAAAAACAGGGTTTAAAAACTTAAGTGGCAATCCCGGCCACTACTGGGAAGCTGGATTATCTGCGGGTGCTGTCGCTTTACCGGCTGGCTTCTCCGTCGCTTAACGAAGCGACACCACGTGGCCCGCCTCCGGCGGGCCGGG
>CAZJUS010000041.1:0-4884 GCA_964549355.1 Candidatus Undinarchaeota archaeon
CGAAAACTGAGTTTGTTGTAATAGGTGGGCAACAAAAGTATTTGGTGGATCCCTCTTGTCATGAAGCGGTCTATGAATTAAAAAGCAGTTGAATTTGTATACTTCATCAACCAAGTTTGAGTTGTGATGAAATTTCTTTTTTGACCTTATTAAACGAATCTTTTCGGCTATATGTTTCAACTTTTGTCAATCCATATTGTTTATACAACTTCATCATCCGGTTCAAGTGTGTTTTTAGGTCTTGTTTGGAATATTCTTGCTTTCTTTTTAAGAGTTCATTCACATCCACAAAAATAAAAAATGCAACATCGGGTTTTGGAGAAAACCTCGACAAAATCCGGCTGAACCAATCGTTTGAATAGAAAGCGAGGTCGTAGAAATACCGGTCGCAAATAATGGTTGTTCCTCGGACTCTGTCAGGGATTATTTTCAAATAGCGCACCCACATATCAACAAACCGGAAAAGGGATTTCAATGGAGTCGGGACAGGTATCCGCTTGGGCTCGCCCGCAACTTTCCTGATGGTTTTCAATAGTGCTGTCCGCTGGTTGTAAATACCTAGGCGGACAATCTTAACGGGAAATCCATAACCATCAAGAAATTTTTTAGTCTTCTCAGACAAAGTACTTTTTCCACTACCATCGGGTCCCGTAAACACTATTAATTTGCTTTTCACGTTTCCACCCTGGACGATATTTTTGTCGTGTCAGCAAAAATCCAGCTCACGCCAACGTGGATGTATCTCGCAACCACTCCAAGGGCGGTGGCTTGGAATATATCCTTCGCAACCAGCGCAAAAAACACTGCAAATATCATATACACCAAATATGCAATGCCATATTTTTTTGGAGAGCTGTACATGAGTTTTGAGCGCGGATAGAAAAACAAAAGGGATGATGCAACCCCAAATGCCATTATGGCTAGCAACCCTCCTGCAGTTGTGAAGCCCGTTCCGAAAACCCAGGTTCCAACAGCGGAGATCAAGGGAGTCAAAATCAGCACTAGACCTGTTATCAAAACCGCACCGAGTATTGTCAATTTTTTAATGGTCTTAAATTGCCTGTCCTTGAAACGCCCTGCGCGGAGTGTCAGAAAGGTTCCCAATTCAGTTACGAGCAAAGACACTCCTTGAAACACATAAGCAGCCACACCGAAATTCCCGAGTGTTGCCACCCCGAAACGCCAGTCATATATTATAGGGGGGAGTCGGGAAGCAACAGCCAAAAAAAGGAGAGCAGAAAAAAACTCCCATGAAAAAAATTGAATATTGGGAAACTCAAATTTAAAGTGAAGCTTTGGTTTAAGATTCGTCCATAAATAAATTCCTGAAACGAAATATGAAATAATCATTGCTGCAAAAAGGAAGAGTGTTTTTTTAGGAAAGGTCAAAACCATTATTGAAAATAAAGTTCTCTCCAAGATTGCAGTTATTGAAACATATCTTACTCTGCCGGCAACCATGTGTGCTTTTGATAAAAAATCATAAGTATTCAAGAAAATGAATGCAACAAAACATGTAGCTGCCAAGTAAAGTGAATAGCCACGCAGGACCACAATCAATGAAACTACCAGTGCTGAAACGAAGTTAAGGCAAGAAAACGTTGAAAGGAAATTCTGGAAAAACATAAGTGTCCTGCTTTTGCTACGCCTGCTGACTTCCGAAAGCATGCCCAAGGTTGAGAAGGGTTGTATTAGAAAAACAATAGACAGCAAGTAAGTGTAGACTCCGAAGTGGGATGCACCCAGGCGACGGGCAAAATACAACAAAGCCAGGAAAGAAATGCCTTTTGCAATCAGTTTGGCAGTGCTGTAAATACCGGCCTGGACTGCAGTTTTCGGTAGCTCCATCTACTGAAAATTAAGGTAAGTTCTTTAATAGCTTTCTGGGAATGGTTTTGTGGTCAGCAGGATAAAGCGGATTCTAAGCGGAAAGGCGGATTTCTGGAGCCTGCGGACCATAAACAAATTGCTGGGGCGAAGGGTGCTTTTTGTGGAAAAGCCTGTTGAAAAAGAAAGCTTCAGCCGGAAAAAAATTGAGGCGGGAGGCCTCCGCAGGATATATGTAATTTCTCCTGAAAACCACAAGGAAGTTGGGGAAAGTAGGAAAGAGATGGAAGCTGTGATAAGGAGCATGTGCAAAATGGCAAAGGAGAGGGGTGTGGAGGTCATCCCCCACCTGCATTTGGAAAGTCGCTTCTGCAGAGACCTTGAAAAACCCGACAAAAAAACTGAAAAGAAGGTGGAGGTGACAGTTGAATTTTTCAAGCACTGTCTGGGCAGGAAGCCTGCAAAATTTTCATTTGGCCACTGGCGGTTCACGCACAAAAATCCGCACCTCAGGGAAATGATTGAAAGACGAGGGATGGTGCTGGCAGCTAGGGAGCCACATATATACGACTGGTGGTACTAAAAGGACAGTGGTCCGAACCGAATCTCCCTGAAGAAATACCGTGTTTCGAGGGAGCCGCCGAACTCGCTCTTGAATTTGTTGATGCCTGATTTCGCCTGCCCTTCAAAATAACCCCCCATTATATCCAGTTCCTTGAAACCTTTCCTTTTGCCCCACATCATACTTTGCCACATCAGGGCATCCATGGGTTTGTACCAGTTGTATTCGCGTTTATGTCCTGATATGGAGTATGTCATCCTTTTGTTCCAAAGAGTGAACAGAGCTTCGGCAACAGGCTCATTATCCAAATATGCAACAAGAAGTTTCATCAAATCATTTCTAAAACAATAGTCGAGAACTGCTTCAGTTTCTTCCCGGCTCCTATTCCAATATGCATATTTTGATTTGATTTCAAAAATTATCTCCACGGCTTCCCTTGAATCTTCTATTTCCTTGATTTTGATTCCTCGTTTGAGTCCTTGACGAATTCCATTTCTTCTCTTTTTTGTGAATGACGCCATCAAGTTTGTCCTTGACTGAGAAATATCAATTATTTTTGTGAATACTTTTCCAGAAATCCCGGGAATTTCACAATTTGAAATTCCTTGAATGACACCAAACCTAGGTTTAATTTTATTGTAAAAACTGCTTGATTGGGAGGGGTCTTTGCAATACAACCCGATGCCAGTGCCGGACACCCAATATCCGCCCATCCATGCCTTTGGAACCATCGGTAGTTTTGATTTGGTAAAGGTTATCTTTGCAACACAGCCGTGGCCTTTGAAAATTTCAGTACGAAGCCCTAGTATGTTTTCCTCCAGTTTTGTCCATCTCTCAGAAAGAAATAAGCTTGGAGCTTTTTCCATAATTCAATCGAATGCCGGCGCATTAAAAGTTATTCCATAACTTCCGAAAAGAAGTGTTTTCGTGTGTTTTTCCCAAACAAAACCGCATTTTTGAATTTTCTTATCGGACCAAATGCAAGAATAGATGCCGGCTTGAAGGGGGATACCCTCCTTGAACATTTCCTGAGGTCTGCCGGACGGCACAAAACAACCACCAGGTTACCTCTCTTGCGGGCCACTGAGGTTTTGAAAGATAAGAGAGGAGTTTTGAAACTGAAGATTCTGATTTTATCTTTCACAACAAAGTTCTTGATTTCAGCAGAGGCCTCTCCCAATGCTTTTGATGAGGGAACGGGAACAACGACCAAAGGTGCAAAACGGAGCGGATGCAAAGTGGAAACTATGTTTCTCAAAAAATAAGTGTTTTTGAAAATCTTTACAATGTTTTCAGGATTTAATAAGAAGAAAAGGATCGCTAATTTTCTTTCAAACGATAAATCAGTTTCACCTGAAATAATCTTGTCTTTCACTTTACGCCTTACAAAGTTGGGAATTTTCACCAAGTTAAGTGCTTCTTCAAGGTCGCCTCTACCCACCTTAAACAAAAACTGGTATTTTTTGGTTATTTTTGCCTTGTCCATCAAGCAATGGGATATTACATGGGCAATGTACATGTTATCTGGAAGAACACGAAGCCCTTTTACTTTCTTGCATTTTATGTTTAAAGTATCAATCAAAGGTATTTCCTTCCAGCCGACCACACCAACTTGAAAATCGAGCTTTAAATTTTCATTTTCGATATAAATTCCGGTATGATGGCCGTCCTCTACAATTCCTAACCGGCCGTATCGCTTCACCAAAAAATTTTTCACTTTTTGAAGATTCTGTCGCTTAATCAGCAAATCAACTTCGCCTTCCAAAGACTTCCAATTTCTTAAAACACAGGCATTTGAACTTCGGCAGACTTGTGACACTATATCCTTTCGTGATACCACACAATACCTACGAGCCTTGAGATAATAAGCTTATTTTTCAAAAACCATTAGGACTTGAGCTCTTTTGAGCCATTGTAATAGGCGACCAATTGTAGCTTTATGCGTCTCCCGGCCAAAAATATGTTCAAAGTATGTGAATTTCTCCAATTCGAATCTTTTCTTCTCTGCGCCTACAGTCGTCTGGAATTCCCAAACATCTTTGTTTACACGATATCCTCCATTCTTGTTTAATGACAGTAACCACCCAACAATATTGCGGGGGGTCCAATACCAAAATCTCAATCGCCCATGAATGGCCAGCACATTATGAAAAGAGTGAATAAGCCTCCCTCTTGGTTTTAAAACCCTGTAAATTTCGCGGATTGCCCGCTGCCGGACTTCTGGAGGGTGAATATAATCTAGTGAGTTGTAAGGGACAAAAGCGTAATCAAATTGGTTGTCTTTTATCGGAATTTTCAATACATCAGCATTCACAAATTTTACTTTTTTAGTAACTTGGTGTTCTACAGCTTTCTGCCGGGCCGCATTAATCATTTTGGATAAAATGTCAATACCGACCACTTTGAAACCTCTCTCCGCCAAAGGGATGGCAGTCCTTCCTGCACCACAGCCAATTTCAATGACTGTTGCATTCTTTTTGATAAAATATTTGTTC
>CAZJUS010000042.1:0-4453 GCA_964549355.1 Candidatus Undinarchaeota archaeon
ATAACTGTTGAGGGTTATTATGAGGCCTGTCGCGAACTCATGGATTCACTTTTGTTGATTAAGGGGTACAAAACTCAGAGTCATGTTGCCACCATAACTACCTGCAGGCTCCTCAACATTATCACCCGCGACCAGGAAAACCTGATGAATGTTGCAAGGGAGCACAGAAACTGCTTCAAGTACCGCGCCGAAGAGATCGAGCCCGAACTGGCTCATGGCCTGGCGAAGAAGCTCAACCAATTGTTTATTCGGCTGGAGAAGAAGGCTTCTTGTTTATGAAAGGGAATCATGCAAAGTCCAACTTCAAATTTGGAATGGTTCGTTTGGATTCTGCACTAAAATCCCCCAACAAACCTTGGAAAGTTTCAGAAATCTACGAGGCAGTTAAGACTTCCCGACTCGCAGAAAGCGCTGAAAGTCTTGAGGTTTTGGAAATCACTTCTTCCTTGCAATTATCCGGCTGACTACTGTCTCTTTTTCATAAAGCACATTAAAATAAGGATCGAATGCGTCCCTGACCTCATCCAGTGAATATGGCTTTCCCCTTCTCCTTTCCAGGTCTTTTTCATTGATGGTTGGATCTAGTTCCTTTTTTTCTTTGAAATACCTTTCACTTGGGACTCTTAGAAAGAGCACCCCATTATCTTTCAGCACACGGCTGAAGGTTTCTGCAACTTGATGCAAATTGCCAGTATAATTGGCTGAGTTTGAACACCATATAGCATTCACTGATTCATCATCAAATGTACTAAGAGTCATTATGTCGTCAACCCTGTACTCTCCTCTCCTGCCCTTTCTTCTGACAAAATCAATCATCTCCGGATCTATGTCAATCCCGACGACTCTGCAGCCTCCGGAATATATTTTGTCCAATAATTCAACTACATGACCGGTTCCACAACCAGCATCCAGGATAGTGTAATCTTCTGTTTCTTTTGGGTTGTCCTTTTCAACTTCTGCGATGAATTCATTCAGTTTTCGAAAGGCAAAACCAGAACTCTTTCTATCGTACCCCTCTATGTCTGGTATGAAGTTTTTTTCATCCGCAACCAGTTCATTGACAATTCCGACAGCTTTTTTTGCATAATCAATATCCATTGGCATTCCCTTGTCAATATATCCTTTGGTGGGGGGTGTGAGTTTTCTAACTGCATCTCCATATTTGTCACTCCCGCTGTCATGTATATCGACTGCTTGCGTGACTGCCCTGATGATGACTTCTTCAGTTTTGCCTGCAAGAGACCGACTCTTCATGCCCATCTCCTTGATGGCTTGTCCTATTAATTTACTCGGAGACTCCCTCATCAGTTTGTGGCCATATTCATGATACACCAATTTTGCATATCGCGTGCTTCTATGTTCTTCACTTATTTTTTTATCTTTCAGGGAGACCCCAACGCCGACACTGTAAAAATTTTCTCCATCCTGCAATCTTGCGAATCCCCGTGCGCCGTTGAATACGGAGGGAAAAAGATAAATCATCAATTGCTTCTTTCTGGTTTCAGAATCCGCTTTCATAAAATCCTGAGTTTTTTCGAAAGCATCATCGTAAAAATCCCTTTTCATGCCAAACTCGCTGAGTATCAGCTGGGATGCTTTTTCGATTTCAGGCAGGTGTTCTGCGTGGAGTTTTTCCATTACATCTCTTGCGCCAAGGTAGGCCTCCCGGGCCTCTCCTCCCAGCGTCTCCATCATATAGCCGTCAATTGCATTCATTTCATGGGGCAGAAAATTTTTGCCTTCAATTTTTGTTTGGATTCTAAGCTTGCCCTCCTCGGTCAGCCCTACAAATTTCTTCAAGTCAAAATCGTATTTCCTCAGCAGCTTTTCATATGCCCCTGCCTCTTCCTCACCCTTTCTAAGACTCCTGAGATAGTTCTTGAGAAAACCGGCAAAGGACGCCCATGAGAACCTGCTCTCCACTCCCAGGTCAGGCAGCATTCAGTCTCCCGGAGCTTTCCAATTAAATATCTTGGGGCCGGGCTTGGGGAGGGTGATGGGCATGCCAAGGAACATCCACCGATTTTTTATTGATGCTCAAAAATAACAAATGCGGGCCGATTTCCTGACTTTTCACCTGTCCCCGAAGAATTTCCCCCGTTCTACATTTTTCAGCAATTGTGTCAAAAAGACTAATTAAATTCAGCCCTCCAAGACTTCCACCACTGCACGGTAACATTCAGCATAATATTTTTCCTCTGAAGCGGTTTGCCCATGGCTGAAACATCCTCCCCATCTATTACTGCCTCGTCGTTTGTAATTTGACAAATTTTCGACAAAAATTTTGCCGTTGTTTTTTTGTGATTTTCCGGCAATTACGGGCAGGTTTAGAAAAGCCAAATAATTACAGTGATCGCTGACACTTTCATTATCTTCCTTCAGCATCTTTAGCATTTCGGGCTTGTATAAATAGTAGTAAAATTCCACCTCTTTATCGTATTCCTCATCTTCAAAGGAATAGATGACCCCTCTTATGAGATTGCGTTCGAAAAGATAATTAGGTAACACAAGGGCTCCATGGTCATCGAAATTCCATCCCTTTAATATCCCTTCAACAAGTGTTTGATACGCCTTCTTTGCAGGTTTTATCGGCACGGCGAATGCATAGCAACTCTGCTGTACATTTTTGAAATTGTGTTTACTGGCTTTCCCTCTGACATTCCTAATCCCTGAGAATCTGAGGCCTCCTTCAACAGCAGACTCTGAAATCGCTTTGATGCATTTTTTTTCAGATTCGGTTTTTGCAAATCTGTCCAAATTCATATACAGCGCAAGGTCCTCAAAGGCAGGCGTTTCATCTTCTTTACTCTTGCCTATGAAAAGCATGTAATGTCCCGGCTCGGCACCGCCCAGAATCCTCTCAGCAATACGCTGAATTGTTTCATCCTTTGCTTCGAAAAACTTTTTTGCAATTTTCACTTTTGACATTCATTCCACCTATTTTGCAAACTCCTCCGAATATATCGCATTGTAGAGTTCATCATCCCCTTTTCCAACGACTCTGATAATTTCTGCATTGATTGGAACCGTAATGTCATCCTCAACAAGGCCTTTCTTATTGACTTCCAATCTCCTCAAACCTTCGCACGAATTTCCTGCATACATTGTCCAACCACTTTCATGGGATTCAATCACGAACCTATCCGACTTGTTGTCGATTTTCCTGTGATAGCTCTGCCCCTTGGGCAGTTTTCTTTTTCTCAGGGTTATGTATATCCCCTCCCCATCCCCCGTTGTGATGTACGCCCTGTCATCAATGTGAAATTGGCTTTTGCCCGGAAACTCCCGCTCCCCCACCCGCTTGACCCACACATGCATCGGATTCACTTTTTGTTCGTCTTTTTCAGGATCCCACTTTTGAAAGCCAGCCAAGATCAATTTGTTTCTTATGGGAAGAGTGTACTGGGAAGTCCAGTAGTAGCCTGAATGGTAAACCGCGTCCTTCTTTTCAATCCAGTGCAGATCCACATTAATTCTCAATTTCTTGTAGAACTCACGCCTTAGTGCATCGGGAAGGGAATCGTACGGGCCTACGTAAATTTTCAAGCCCCTCCTTGGACCTGCACTGTAGGGTCCTTCATACCAAATCTTCTGAAAGCTTTTGAGTTCCTTGTTTTTTTTGATGTCGAATATTCGTCCCCGCCGGCCCCCCACAAGGGCTTTCAAAACGCCGTCTTCTTCGAAAAGCTGTACAACGGGGTTGCCTTCCCAATCCCCCTCAACATTTTCCGGTGTCCCTTCCGAAAATTTTTCAATAGAACCGTCCTTTGCAACATACAAACTCCCCTCATGCATTTTTGCATGATTTACTTGCGATTCAATCGGCCTCCGGTAGACCCGCCCAGCATGCAAATCAAAAAGACACAAGTCGCCTTCCAAAGGAGCAGTTGGTTCAACCTTGTATTTTTTGCGGTTGGCAGTGTATACCAAGAGATATTTTGCCATTCAATCTTGGCTCCACCCATTTATATTTTTAATTTCTTGATTGAAAACTTTGCTGGATTGTCTGTGCACATCCCAATTTCAGAGCGCATTCAGCGCCCGGAGCTTTCCATTTAAATATTTTTGGGCTTTGAAACTTCTTTAAGCTCCTCTTCATCCAAATTCCATGAAAGACCTCCAATCAAAAATCCGACAATTCTGTGAGGAACACCATCTTGAATGCTCTTCTGAGCACCGCACCCTCGACCTCGTGTCCGAAGTCGGCGAATTCTCAAAGGAGATCCTGAAAGCCACCTCATACGGCAAAACCAAAGTCTCAGCGACTCCTGCGATGGAAGATGAGCTTGGCGATGTCCTGTTCTCCCTTATCACCCTTGCCAACTCCCTTGATGTGGACCTTGAAGCTGCTCTTGAAAAAGCTCTAATCAAATACAGGAAACGCGCTGAGAGGGGCGGGATTGGTTCTGAGAATGAATGAAAGGTTCATCGGGGCCCCTGCAACTTGACCCGG
>CAZJUS010000043.1:0-4434 GCA_964549355.1 Candidatus Undinarchaeota archaeon
GGATTCCCACCGAACTTTACTCACCTGCCGGATAAAACTTGAACATCGGGACCTCTTCATGGTCCCAACACCTTTTTTGGTCTCGCTTTTTTCTAAAAAGCGAGTGGGGTCAGGGGGATTTGAACCCCCGCGAGCGGGTTTCTCCAAACCCGCCCCCAATCATCTCCCGGACTCCTACGGCGGTGTATAGTCCGGAATCAGCGCTCCGGTAATTAGGATTTACTGGAGCCCGCCAGGCTGCCGTTACCTCATGACCCCAAGCTTTACGAAGCTTGACCACGTGACCCTTCCCCACTTCGTTCGGAACGGGTCGATAAGCTTTATGTGGTCTTGACGTTTTTAACCTTTCGGGCGAGGTTGTCCCTCGTCTGCCAATGGAATTCCTCCGCAGTGTAGACTACAAAAGCGTCTTCGGGCAGGATGTAGCCTTCCGGGCCCAGACGCTCTTCCCGGCCGTCAAGCCTATACTGCTTTCCGTTGACAGGCGACTGCCTGCCGATTACTGTCCCTTTTTTGTGCCACATCACCACATATTCCACGGGCGAATGCAGAATGTTTTTGCTGCAGTAACTGCAGGACAGGCTCCCCGAAGGCATGGCCTCCCCATTCCGCGTCTTTAAGTGCATCAGATATGCTCCTGCAGGGATGCCTCCTGCAAGCAAGGCCTTCTTTACAGCATCGGATTCGGCATGCTCCGCATCGCAGGATGCGCTCGCCTTTTTTCCATTCCTGAAGTCCTCCATGCAAATTCTGCAGGGTTCAAGATTCTCTGTATAATTGTACCCCCTTGCAATCTCTTCCACTGCGGACTCCTCCTCCTTCTTTTCATTGCAGATGAAAACGGACGCAACCCGCTGCGTCCTTTCGCAGTTGGACTTGCCCGCATCTTCCAGCAGGCGTCTTACAAAATCAGCATACATCCGCTTCTCAGATTCTTCAGTTACAATGCGCATACAATAACGAAGTGCGGTGTTTAAATCGGTTGTCAGGAGCTGACATTCTTGAGGGCCTCCTCAAACCTGTGCCAGTACTCCATGAGGGCCATATCCCCGTCCTGCTTGAACTTGGCCGTCCACTCCTCCGCCCCGAACTCCCGGGCGCCGACAGTGATTATGTCCTTGGTCCGCTGAGTGTCCCAGAAGGTCGGCTCCGCCCCTGCCTTGCGGTTGTAGTCCATGATGCCTTCCACCATCTTCTCCCCGTCCAGCTTCAGCTTCCGGTATTCCAGCATTGAATCCATTGCAGGCTCGAACCAGCCCCTGTGGAACCTGCAGATGCCGAGGTTGTCCAGGGTCGCTTCCGCAACCGCCCGCTTGAAGGCCCTTTCAGCCAGGTCCTCCGGCTCGAACCACACAGCAAACTTGTAGTAGGTCCAATACCGCCCCTGCAATGGGAGCGGGACATAATTGCCGATGGCCCAGTACATTGTGGGCGTCATGTAACCGCTCTTGCCGTATGGAACATAGACGGCCAAATCGCGGATGCCTCCGCCGAACAAGTCATCCAGGATCCGCCCGCCCTGCCTCTTGCCCTGCCGAAGGGCGTCGATTACGGGCGAGTCGGACAGGGACAAGCCCTTGGCCAGCCTGATGCCGAAGTCCGCCAGTCCGCCGTAGGACCAATCCCCGCTGAAATCCAGCTCCTTTGCAGGAATCATTTCATTCCTCAGAGCCTCAAGCATCCACGACAGCAGAGTCCCAAACTCAATGGCGTCGTAGCCCATGGCGTCTACAAATCTCACCAGCCGGCCGGCCTGGTCTATATCAAAAATCCAGCTGTTGGGCCCGCAGGCCTCGAAGGGCTCATAATCAACTTTGATGCCTTCGTAAATTTTTTTGCATGCCACAGGGCACGGCTCGCCGCAGGTCGCAAACTTCTTGGGCTCTATGGTCTCCTTGTTGAACTTCTCCCACCACATCGGCCCCATCAGCTCCCTCCACTTGGCCTCGCGCTCCTCCTTGCTCATGTAAATCATGGCGAAGTTGAACATGGGAGTGTAAATCTGCAGGTGGGGGTAGTTGCTGCCGAAGGTCCCGCCTGTCTTGAGCTTGGGCGAGTAGCTGTATTTTTCCGTGGTCTCCTTGAAAATCTGCTGGAAGGCCTTGCCGTGGGTTTTTTCAATTACTCTCCGGGCGCCTCTCAAGGTTTTATAGGGCTTTGGCTTTCCGCCGAAAGCCACGCCTACGACATTGTGGGCCTGCACCATGACACTCCCGGCCCCTCCCTTGCCGGCCACATCCTCGCTCCCCGGCTTGATTTTATTGCCGACGAGGTCGGCTGAGTATGCAATCCCGAACGGCGTCTTGAGGGACGCCGGCCCGACAGTAACCGCCCTGAAAGGGTAGTCCAGGTTCTTGACGAACTCGCCGGTGAGCCTGCGGGCCCCGCCCTGCTCCCACAATTCGACTAGGCGGTCCAAATCAGTTTCAAAGAACTCAAACTTGGCTCCTCTGCCCTCCCCTTTGATTGAAACCAGCGTCGGCCTTTCAGCCCGTCCTTCAATAGAGACCACATCCACGCCCGTTCTCTTCAGGTGCCATCCGGCCCCGCCCATGGTCGATACGTAGAGGCCGCCGCTCAGGGGCGACCTGAAAAGGAAAGTCAGGCGGTGGGTGCCGGGCAGGCCGAGCCCGGTGAATGGACCCATGCCGAAAACCAGGGGGTTGCCGGGGTCGTAGACTGGCTTCTTGTAGCTTCGTTTTTTGTTGTGGATGCGCAGGCCTTCATCGAGCGGGCCGACTGAGTCCGTTTCCTCGAGAGCAATGGAACGCTTCCCCACATCTATATGGGCCGTAAGCATAATCTATTATTACATGAAACGTTATTTATGCCTATGGAGCTGAAGGAACCGAGTTATATAGTCAATTTCAAAGCATACGAGGGGGGGACGGGAGCCAGGGCATTGGAGCTGGCCAGGGTAATCGAGGAGTTCGCCAAAAAAACGGGCACTGATTTTGGGGTTGCAGTCCAGCCCACCGACATAGAGCTGGTTGCCAGTTCAGTGGAGCTCCCGGTTTTCGCACAGCACATAGACCCCGTCGGATTCGGCTCCCACACGGGCCACATCCTGCCGGAAGCCGTGGTCAGCGCCGGAGCTGTCGGCACCCTGCTCAACCACAGCGAGAGGAGGCTCGGCCTTGACGCCCTTGAAGCTTCAGTAAAGCGGGCCCATGAAGTTGGGCTCCAGGTGGTCGCATGCGCCAAGGATGCAGAAGAAGCCGGCAGAATTTCCAGATTCGCCGACAAGCCCGATTTCATTGCCATCGAGCCCCCCGACCTGATTGGCGGGGACGTCAGTGTCAGTTCGGCCAGACCGGATATAATTTCGGAAGGCGTGGAGGCAGTCGGCGGTGTTCCGCTCCTGGTCGGGGCAGGGGTCAAAACATATGAGGATGTAAAAAAGGCGGTCGGGCTGGGGGCTGTGGGCGTCCTGCTGGCAAGCGGGGTCGTGAAGGCGGAAGATGCGGTGGAAGCCCTCGAAAAGCTGACCGGGAAAAAGTAGGTATTAATGTGGAGCCCTATGGAAAAACTGTCTTGGATGTCTTTCTTCGCTTTACCATAGCGCCTATTGTATTTCGTTTGCGCGGTGCCGTCGTCGATGCCCTTACAGTCTTCGGCATCCCAAGAACTTTGAGCAACTTCATGGGGACCCTCCTTTTCATGGCTTCATATTTTGGAATGCCCCGCATGACCTTTGAGCAGCTTACTGAATGCTTTCTCGGGAGTGCTTTTTTGACAACGCTCGGCCTGTTGAGCACTGAGGCCTTTGCCTGGGGGCTGGCGTCCTTTTTCATTGTTGTCTTTCTAAGAATGAACCGCGGCACTATCCGTTATGTGTGGCAGTCCAAAATCCTGAAGATGCAGGCGGACAGGGAAGATTTCGAAAAAAGCAGTCTGCGCGAAATAATCGGCATGGTCTCATTCACCTGTTTTTTCCTATTCCCCGCAATCATCAATCTGCCACCGGCGCCCTTCGCCGGTTTTTTGAGCATCCAACCCGGAAGCAGAGGCGTTTTTTTCTACACCTTTGCATACCTCCTCGCGAGAGCCGTGGCGTACACAGTTTACAAGGAGAACGGCATCCAGCTGGGCCTGAGAGAACCGGAGGAAGGGCGCTGACCGGCAAAGGCAGGGACTCAGGAATATAAAAAAACCCGGACAACGCCGGGAGAAAGGGGAGCTGGAAAGGGCAGTCACTTAGGGTCAAAGGAAGGTCCTGGGTTATATTTACTGGCAAGGTCGTCATTTGATTATGTCCGGTCCCAAAAAGAAGAAAGGGATTGACATGGAAACCAAGCGCAAACGAATCACCAAAGAGCTGAGAGTTCCTCGCGTTGAATTGAAGGGGGTCAAAGTCGCCCCAATTAAGTTCAACAAACTAGGGAAGCCAGTCGGTTTCCTTCCCGCAATAGTCGCACTTGACCACTGACATAG
>CAZJUS010000044.1:0-3895 GCA_964549355.1 Candidatus Undinarchaeota archaeon
CCCTTTTCTTTGATGGCTGCTTTCAGCATCTCCAGCCTTTCCCTGCATGTGAATGGGTCGTCCCAGGACCTGCCCTTTTCTGCCGAGCCCACCACAATGACAACGTCCCCGAGCTCAAGCGCCTGTTCAATGAGGCTGATGTGGCCGCTGTGCACCGGCTGGAATCTGCCGGCGACCAAAACCCTAATAGGCCTTTCCGAAGAGGACAAGGTATTCCGCCTCCTTTCCGCATCCGGCACACTTGGCCCCGGGCTTCATCTTCATGCCGAACGGGATGACCCTGGGCCCCCCTTCAGTCGCTTCCTTGATTTTTTCCTCGCAGACGGCATTCCCGCAGTGGGGTGCAATCGCCCATTTTTTGTCTGCGACCGCCCGCTTTATGTCTTCCAGACTTTCAGCATTTACAGTCCGGGCGTCAAGGTCTTTCTTGGCTTTTTCAAAAAGCCTTTTCTGCATCAGCTCAAGCTCCTGCTTGATTTTGGCCTTGAGATCTGCCATGGGCACTTTCAGCTTTTCCCCCGTGTCCCTGCGGACGAGCACTGCGCTTTTGGCCTCCAAATCCTTCGGGCCTATTTCGAGCCTCAGCGGGACGCCCTGCAGTTCCCAGTCGTTGAATTTCCAGCCGGGCGTGTAGCCCTTGCGGTCGTCCAGCTTGACCCTCAGCCCCGCCTCCGCCAGCTCCTTGCGGATTTTTTCTGCAGCATCGCCGACTGCTTTCTCTTTGCCCTTGAAGACGATGGGAATTATGACCACCTGGATTGGGGCGACTTTGGGCGGGACGACCGCCCCCTTGTCGTCGCCGTGGACCATGAGCAGACCGCCGATGAGCCTCATTGAAAAGCCGTAGCTGTTGAGCCAGGCCAGCTGCCATTTTTCGTCTTCGTCCAGATACTTGACCCCGAATGCTTTGGAAAATTTCTGGCTGAGCAGATGGGACGTGCCGGACTGGAGCGCCCTGCCGTCGGGCATCAAGGCTTCGATGCCCAGGGTGTATTCTGCACCCGCAAATTTATCGCTGTCAGTTTTTCTGCCACGGATAAGCGGGATGGCCAGGACGCTTTCTACGAAATCCCCGTAGGCGTGGATGGCCCAGTTGGTCTCCGCCTCCACCTCCTCCCGGGTTGCAAAAGCAGTGTGGGTCTCGGTCCAGATAATCTCCCGCCCGCGGATGAAGGGCTTGGTCATTTTAGTCTCATACCTGTAGATGGTGTTCCATTGGTTGAACTTCATGGGCAGGTCCCGGTGGCTCTGCAGCCACTTGCCCATCATGTAGTGTATTATGGTCTCGCTGGTCGGCCGGAGGGCCATCTTTTCTTCAAGCTTGCTGTTGCCCCCCATGGTGGCCCACAGGACTTCAGGCGTAAAGCCTTCAAAATGCTCCGCCTCTTTGTTGAGCAGGCTTTCCGGAATCAGCAGGGGGAATGAGGTGTTTTTGACCCCATGGGCTTTCAGCACTTTGTCAAACTGCTCCACTATCAGCTCCCAAATGCCGTAGCCGTTGGGCCTGTAGGTTATCATGCCCTTGACCGGGCTGTAGTCTGCAAATTTTCCTTTCAAGACCACTTGTTGATACCACTCGGACAAGTCCGACTTCTTTGCAGTGATGCCCAGCTCTTCCGACATACCTGCAGTAGTTTTAGACTTTTAAATAGCCTACAGTCCCATTGGGGTGAAAATAAAACCCATGCGCACGCTGAGCGGCGTTTCTGTTGTTGCGGTCATGGCCCCCGCCAAAGAATGCCCCGGAAAATGCGCCTATTGCTTTCAGGGCCCGGATGCTGCCGTAAGCTATACAGGCAAAGAGCCTGCAGCATCAAGGGCAATCCAGCTGAACTATGACCCCTACCAGATAACCCGCAAGCGCATTGAACAGCTGGCAAGGAACGGCCACCCTGTTGACAAGCTGGAGATCATAGTGATGGGCGGAACTTTCAATTTCTTCCCGCGCAAATTCCAGAAAGATTTTGTCATGAGGATTTTTGAAGCGTGCAACCTTGAACCTTCCCGGGACCTTCCTGAAGCCCACCTGAAGAATGAGGATGCCAAGCACCGTGTAGTCAGCATGACTTTTGAGACCCGCCCCGACTGGGCGGGCGTGGAGGAGCTTGAGTGGTTTTTGGAGCTGGGCGCCACCCGCATTGAGCTGGGGGTCCAGTCTGTTTTTGACGACATCCTGAAGAAAGTGAACCGTGGCCACGGGGTCAAGGAAATTGTTGAAGCAACCAGGAATGCCAGAGACCTTGGCTACAAGGTTGGATACCATATAATGCCGGGCCTTCCAGGCTCGAGTGAACAAAAAGATATTGAAATGTTCCGGAAACTGTTCACAGATTCACAATTCATGCCCGACATGCTTAAAATTTATCCGACCTTGGTTGTGAAAGGCTCGAAGCTGGAAAATTGGGTGAAGGACGGCATATACGAACCATTCACGACCGAGCAGGCAGTCAGGCTGCTTTCGCAGGTCAAGACCTTCGTTCCGCCATGGGCCAGGATAATGAGGGTGCAGAGGGACGTGCCCGTTACGGAAGTTGCAGCGGGCCTGGACAAGGGCAATCTCCGCCAGATGGTCTGGGAGGAAATGAGACGGCAGGGGACTTCCTGCAGATGCATCAGATGCAGGGAAGTGAAAAACCTGCTTCCCGGCGAAATCCACCCCAAGCTGGTCGAAAGGAGGTACGAGGCCGGCGGGGCAACTGAAGTTTTCTTGAGCTATGAAGACCCGGATGCGGACAAGCTGGTGGCTTTTCTCCGCCTCCGCCTGCTGAAGCAGTCGCCCCACCCCGTCCTGAGGGAGGAGACTGCAGTCGTCCGCGAGCTGAAGGTTTACGGGCCTGAAGCCCGGATAGGCGGGAAAGGGGTCTGGCAGCACAGGGGCATAGGCAAGGACTTGATGAAGTGGGCGGAGACAGTGGCCAGAAAGGAAGGCTATGGACGGCTGGCGGTTATTGCGGGTGCCGGCGTCCGCGGGTATTTCAGGAAGCTCGGATATCAGCTGGAAGAGCCGTACATGGTCAAACTTTTTAAATAAACCCTTAAAATTTAAGGGGTGGAAGACCTCAAGAGACTTCTGGAAAAACTCGGCTACCGTGAGCTTGCGCGCATCTGCGGTGAAGAGGAGCTCAAAAAAAGCGGCAAGAAAATCGACCTGGTCAAGAGGCTGGCCGAGAATGTGCCTGAAGAAAAACTAAGGGCATATGTAATGGAGTATCTGGGAGTGGGCAAGAGGATACTGGACCACGAATGGGTGCCGAAGCACAGGATCATGAAGGATGAAGAGGTCGACAAACTGCTCCTTGCCAAAGGCATCAGAAAAAACCAGCTGCCCAAGATTCTGGACAGCGACCCGGTGTCCATGCTCCTTGGCGCCAGGCCAGGGAATGTCCTGGAGATCACCCGCTTCCGGGAGACCAGCGGGGAGAACAAATACTACAGGGTTGTTGTCAGGTCGCTCCGCGACTGAAAATTAGTAGGATGCCCCGAGAGCAAACTTTTAGAAAAAGTTTGACCAAAAGCCCACGGGCTTTTAGAAAAAGCTCGACCAAAAAACAGAATGAGTGTGATGCCCCGAGAGCTTGGGGATTTCCCGACCAGAAGGCCAGTACAGCCCCCAACGCTCCTCAGCTTAACTGCCGTGTTCGGAATGGGAACGGGTGTTTCCTGAGGCCTATGACCCTCGGAGCAAGGGATTTCAGCTTTTGCAGTTTATAAATTTGCCGATTGGAGTTTTTTAAAGACGGCCCGGATATCATGCAATGGACGAACAGGCAGGGTACGGGATGCCGAACCATATAGGCATAATCCCCGACGGCAACAGGAGATGGGCCAGGAAAAGGGGGTTGCCTGAAAAATTGGGCCATTACTACGGCATCAAGACTGCAAAGAAAATAGTGAA
>CAZJUS010000045.1:0-3379 GCA_964549355.1 Candidatus Undinarchaeota archaeon
GACGCGTCGCGGTTCACCATCATCCCAGTGGAGGACATACACAGCAATGAGCTTTGGGTCGCCAAAGTTGAAATGCTGACGCCCGAGTTCCATACGGTAATGACGGGCAACCGGCTGGTGGAGCACCTGTTCAGGGAAAAGGGCTACACAGTCGTGAGGCCGAAGGCCTTCCGGCCGGAAGTCTGCAGTGGCAGATACATCCGCGAAAAACTGCGCGCAGAAAAATCCCTCTCCCCACTGCGGAGCATCGTGCCTCCATCCGTATCCAGGATAATCAACAAACCTGATGTCCTCCGGTTTATTTCGAGTCAAAAGCGCTGACTATTATCCACCGCGGGTCCAGGCCGAAGACTTTCTTGTCCTTCTGCCGGGCAGCCGCTTTGATTTTGCCCACATTGTGGCTCAGCTCATCGCGCCTGGCGCCTGCAATATTGATGAATACCAAGTCGCAGTCTTCAATTTTTTTTCTTATGTCAATCAAATCCTCGCTCGACTTGAGCTTCACTATGGCAACCTTCTTTTCCTTCTTGTGTGCGAAATGAGTCGCCGGCGGCTGGTATATCCTCTCATTGAAGCTCAGCATGCGCCCGAGCCTGCTGAAAAAACGCCTGAGTCTCCACATATAAAACAAAGGGCATTCAGTTTATATACTTTAAAACCGTAGGAAATTTGTGGATGCCCGCGAAAAAATGAAGCAGAGGCTGGCTGCCAAAAAGGAAATCCGGGAGTTTTTCAGTTCAAAAAGGAAGGCTTTGGGCGCCGGGAGCATCTTCGACTTCTCCATTGAAAATTCGGTCAAGAGAAAATTGCTGGGCGGGATGAACTCCATCGGGAGGGATGCGGAAATAAAAGCCATGGCGCTTGTCGACAGGGGTGATGCATGGGAGCCGGCGCTCGACGAAGCCAAACAAAAACTCGAAAAGCTCAAGCAGGACATTCTGAAAGGCTTGATGCAGGGCGATGCCGCTGGCAAGCCCTATGAAAAAATCGCGGAGCTTATAAGGTCCCTATGAAACGAAATTTATGATTGAAAAAACAGTGCTCAAGGACCATCTTCCTGTCAAAATCCGCAAGGGTTTCGACTTCCAGGACGAGCTGGTGCTTGCAGTGGTGACCGCCACCAAGCCCGATTTCTACAAGCAGGCCCCCCTCCTGCCGGCAGCCGACAAGGCAGGCATCAAGACCATAGTCATCCACACCGGCCAGCACTACGACGAACTGCTCGGCCACGGCATGAAGGAATTCAAGCTCGAAGACAGGGTGGCATTCAACCTGCAGGTCAGGGGCGACCTGCTTCAAAAAAGCTACGAACTGGTGGCCAAGATGGGGTTCGTCTCCCGCTACCTGCGGGAGAATTTTCCGAAGACCCTGTTCATCCCGATTGTCCACGGCGACACCCTGGTTGCAGGGATGGCCCCGATAGGCTGGATGTTTGGGCGGGGCGAAAAGGTGGCCCAAAACGAAGCGGGCCTAAGGGGCATGGCCCCGAAATCATTCTCCAAGGACCCGGAGACATACATAAACAACCAATGGTCCGGGGAATGGGTCAT
Source organism: Candidatus Undinarchaeota archaeon (assembly GCA_964549355.1). Taxonomy (GTDB): domain Archaea; phylum SpSt-1190; class SpSt-1190; order SpSt-1190; family SpSt-1190; genus JAAOXW01. The sequence goes on from CAZJUS010000045.1 coordinate 1,551, forward strand.
GAGCAGGCAGGAGCCCTTCCCTGAACAGTGGGACACCTTCACTGCGGGGGCGGGGGCGGAATTCCAATTCGCCCCGACAGAACTGAACAAGACCCATCTGCTGAACGAAGGCAATCCTGAGGACCGGATTTTCGTTGTGGGGAACAGTGTCGTGGATGCTGTGGAGGCCAAGAGCCGGAAGGGCTCCAGCGAAACCTCAGTGTTCGACGACTTCCCTGAGCTGGAAAACGGCGAATGGATCAGGATGGACATCCACCGCAGGCTCAATCTGACTGAAGCACGTTTCAAATCAATTGTGAACGGAGCCTTCGACCTTGTGAAACGCGGGGAGCAGATAGTGTGGATTGAACTGTCCGGCACCAGGTTTGCGCTGGAAAAATTCGGGCTCAGAAAGAAGGTGATTGAACTTGCAAAGTCCCGCCCCAACTTTTTATTCACTCCCCTTTGGAAAGAATATTCACACGTCATGGAGTTCCTGAACTCCGGCCACTGCCTTGCCGAGCTGACCGACTCGGGCAGCATGCAGGAGGAGCTGAACCACCTGGGCGTCCCCTGCATGACCGTCCGCTACAACACCGACCGCCCGGAGACTGTCATGAAAGCCCGAAGCAACCTCCTGGTCCCTGCATATTCTTCAGATTTCTTCTCCGGCACTGTCCGCCACATAAAGGAAAACGGCCTGACCGACCAGATGAAAAAGGGGCAGAAGCTTTACGGAAGCAGGGTCGCGGACAAAATCATAGCAGTCTTCAAAAAACTCTACGACGGGGGGAAGCTCAAGACCCTGAGGAGCGTCCCGGAAGTCCTGGGGATTGCAGAAGACAGCAAAGTCTCTTTCCTGTAGGGAAGCCAATAAATAATGCCGGCGGGCATATGTCTTGTGGAAAAGCCGAGCCCGGGAAGCTTTATTTTTGCAGGCATAATTTTTGTCCTGGCATTTTTCGCCGTAAGCTACTATGAGGGTATGGCCGGCCAATCCCTGCTGAACTTCCTGCCTTTCTGCATCTTCATCCTTGTGCTCGGGACCACCGTGGCCATAGGCGGGACTGCAGGCATCAGCCCTGTATATGCCCTGCCCATCCTTGTACTGGCCGTAAAATCCCTGGCGGCAGTCCCCGTGACCATATTCTGTGCAGGCGGCCTGCTGTTCGCCTCATGGGCCAACCGCAACCTCATAAAGCCCAGCATGGGCTCGGCCGCTAAATCAGTGTTCAGCGTCCCGTACAGCCTAATGATTTTGATAATCTGCGTCATGCTCTTCCCGCGTGTGAATTTCCAGATTCCGCGGGCGGTCGAAGGGATGGCAGTCGAGATGATGGGCAATGCAGTCATAGGCAAGATGATCGGGTGCGACCTGTCCATGACGGGCTCGCAGTGCCTGGACAGCCTGTTCAACAGCATGGTCGAACAGAGGTGCGGGGAGGATTCGGCCTGCCGGGAGCTGATGACCCGCGCCGGAAATGAAGTGCAGACATCGGCCATAGAGGAGCAGCTGAAGGAGGTGATGCCCACCTTCGACAGGGACCTGACCATAAAAGAGAACACCGTCAATTGGCTGGACTCTGAAATCAACAAGATGGTCGAGCCGTACGGGAGGCAGCTGAAGTTTGTGATGGTCCTGTTCATATTCCTGAGCATGCAGTTCCTTGTGAATTTGTTTGTCCCCCTTTCGGTGGTCTTGGGCGGCCTCCTGCTGAGGCTGTTCAAACTCATGGGGCTGGTCGGGGAGGAAACGGTCAAAGTCGACAAGACAGTGTATAAGATTTAGCCGGGTTTAAACTTTCAGCCGGAGGCGCTTCTGCTCGACCTTTCCCGTGGCCAGATTCACA
>CAZJUS010000046.1:0-3248 GCA_964549355.1 Candidatus Undinarchaeota archaeon
GCTGGCTGTCGAGCGAAGCGAGACAGCCACCGTGGTCGAGCTTCGCAAAGCTCGGTTCGAATCTCGGTTGGGGCTGTCGCTTAACGAAGCGACGCCACGGTGGCTGTCCTTCGGACAGCCAGAAAAGATATGCTCAGCCTGCCGGAGGCAGGCCACGGATGCAAACTCGCCAGTTTGCTTCGAATCTCGGAGGATTAAAACTCAACCTTTAATTATATCCAAACCCCCGAATAATATGAAAACCCGCGCAATATGGAACACCATCCGGAGCCAGATGTTCATTGGGCTTATGCTATTCCTCCTGCTTTCCCTGCTGGGAGGCGTATTTTCAGGGGCCATGACTTTGAACAGCATCGACTTCCGCACAGTCACCTTCCACTTTCCGCTCGTGAGCGTGGACTACACCATGAATCCCGACTACAGCCTGTGGGTCGGCATACTGGCGACCTCAGCCACCCTCGCAGCATTCCTCAGCAACTACCTCGGCAAGCGCACCTTCATCACATACAAGTTTGTCAACTATCCGGCGGACCATCTCAAAGTCATGCGGTTCATCCGCAACAACCCGCAGAGCGCCGGGGGGGTTGCGACGGAGTTCGACATCCCGTTTTCGGTGGCCCAGCGGGTGCTGGAAGATTTGGAGAAAGGCGGTCTGCTGGAAAAACTCGGGGACGGCGACAAAGCAGTCTACTATTTTCCGTTCCAAAAGAATTTGGCCAAAGGGCAAAACTAACAAGCCCAAAATGCCGGGAGGCCGAAAAGAACATATGGGTATAAATATCCCCTGCGATTCCTTTTGTCCCAGGGGGATTAAAAATGAACTCTGGGACTGAAGGTTTTCTGAAAAAAGGCAAAAAGAACTTCAAGGAAGTGAGGTACGGTTTGGTGACTTTGGGCAGGCATGAATGCCCGAGGACCACCCTGGTGGAGACCTGCTTTTACTATGTCGAGAATGGGGACGGCAGTGCAACCATAGTGTCCAACGGGTGGCCGGGCAGGGGCTGTGTGGACATGGCGGTGGCCGAGCTCAATGTTGCAGAAGCCATACTGAGGGGCAGAGGGTACGGCAGGATATACGTGAAGGGCCCGAGGCTCAGGAGAATTGAAACTGAAATCGAAAAACAGCGGGGGAGGGACAAGATAGACTGGGCGTATGGAAGAATATTCGACGCCGTTCCGCCCGGCATTGACTACAAGAATATCGAGTGGCATTTCGCCAACAGTTAAATGCAACTTCGGCATATGGTTTTTATGTTCTGGGCAAACCTGGTATACTCAACAGCCCTGGTCTTCTTCAACATGCTTCTCTTCTTCAGCATCGCCATGCTGGACAGAAACAACGCAGCCATAGACATGGCTTGGAGCCTGGGCTTCATGCTGGTGGCCCTGACCACCATAATCCGGACCGGGACCTATGAGCCCCGCCAGATGCTGGCGACCACCCTGGTCCTGATCTGGGGCTTCCGGATGACGCTCTATCTTTTCTTCCGCACTATGGAGATAAAGGGCCTGAAGGGCTTCAGGTACAAGGCAACCAAAGGGCCTGCAGCCAAGCGGGCCAAGAAGCCGGACTTCAGGGATGTGGCGCAGGGCTTCCTGTCCCAGGTGGTGCTCATGCTGATAGTCCTGCTCCCGCTGATTCTGATCAACTCAACTATGGACTCAACCCTGACGGCGCTGGACATGGCAGGCACATCGCTCTGGCTTGTGGGCTTCTTCTTCCAGGCGGTCGCCGACCTGCAGGTCTACCTGTTCAAGAGGAATCCAAAGAACACGGACAAAATTTTGACCACAGGCCTGTGGAAATTCTCCCGCCACCCCAACTACTTCGGCGAAGTCTGCATGTGGTGGGGCATCTGGCTGATGGCGCTGGCGGTCCCGGGGGGCATCTACACAGTGGTCGGCCCGCTCACCATAACCTACCTGCTCCTGCATGTCTCGGGCGTGCCCATAGCGGAGGAAGCCTACAAGGGCAACAGGGAGTACCAGAAATACAAGAAGCGGACTTCCAAATTCCTGCCCTGGTTCCCGAAAGCCCAAAAGAGAGCCAAGCGGGGCTAACCGAGGCTAACCTAAGTTAGCCTCCAGCCACTTCATAAAGCACTCATTGCCGTCAAGGGGCAGGACCGCCACAATCGGGCATTCATCGCTGTGGATCGGCCGGATGAGCTTGAGGATGCGGTCTTTGTGCTCAGGCTTCGAAAACGCCGAAATATTGCAGTCGTCGCGGCTCAGGATTTTCCCCTTCCAATGGTAGCGGGAGTGGCCTTCAAAAATAAAAGCGCCGGCGACCAGCCCCGCTTCAAGCAGGGCATCAACCATCCGCTCGGCCTCCTTTCTGTTGACTGCGCTTATCAGCATACGGCAGAATTCGGGCATACCCATACAATCAAAACGACTTTTTATGTCCGACGGTTTGATTTTTATGTCGAAATGGGCGGGTGTTTTGGCCCTGTGCATCCTGGTGCTCCTTGCCGGATGCACCGAGAGTCCGGGAAGCCCCCCCTCGGAAATCCTGGGGAAGATAACTGAAACTCTGCCGATGGGCTGGGACATAGTCTACCCCCCAAGGAACTCGACGTCAGTCTACGAAAGCTTCAAGCCCTGGCTCCAGGAAAAATGCGAAACCCGGATAAAAAAAGCATCGGGGAATGAAAGCAAAACCCTTGACATGAGCATTGTCGTCTTCAGCTCCCCCTTGGTCGCTGAAAGGTTCGTCGAAAAAATGATGGCGGAAAATCCGGGCTACGATTCGGGAATCGGCGGACTGCCCTCAGGCTACAAATGCTTCGGAGTCCGGCAGGACAAAAGGATGGGCCGGAGCGAACTGAGGGAGCTCAGCCTGTGCAGGAACAAAAATGTAGTGGTGGTCCTGGAAGCCCTCGGCAACCTGGATGAAGTGCTTTCCACCCAGATGATGGGCAAAATCCTTGTGCTGATGAACAGATAAAAAGTTTTAAGCCATACGAGTAAGAATATATGGCCAAACTGGAACAGAACGCTTCCGGCATAATCGAAATAAAAACCGGTTTTCTTGAAAGGCTGATATACAAAAAGAGCAAAAAAATGGCAGTCGATAACCTGACCGGCGCCTTCATAGACTATTTCCACAGCACATCAGACCTGCCCGGGCCGGGAGAGCCTCTGAAAATCCAGACTGAAAAAAAGACGGCATTCTTGAAAGATGCAGTCCGGGAGGCATACCAAAACATACTCGAGATTCCTGAAAACGAAGCGGTGCTTGGATA
>CAZJUS010000047.1:0-2532 GCA_964549355.1 Candidatus Undinarchaeota archaeon
CCTGAATTTTTTGATGGTATCTCTTAAAGTATCTTTCATAACCAACCTTTCAACCCCCTTATCCCCTCCCCCTCCACCACATCCCATTCCCCTCCACCCATGCCTCCACCTTCCCCTCCCCCTGCAGATAGCTGAGGTGTGCCAGGATTATGGTGTTCATGAGAAAATAATGCCGTATGTTTTTTATCCGGACGCCGCAGCGGTCGCACACGGCCTTTAATATCTCCTGGGCGGTCCTGCCTTCCCCGGCGGCTTTCCACACGCAAGCCTCGACAGCCTCGATGCTTTTCAGGGTTGCATCCACAAGCCCGCCGATATCCCCGGCAGGCTCGCCGTGCGAAGGCACATACATCTTATACCTGCTTTCCTTCAGGAAGGCGAGGGTCTGCTTCTGCAGTCCGATGTCTGTATAGAAAAGGATCTTGTGCTTGTCCAGCGTCTCCCTGGAGAATATCGAGTCTGCACAAAAGAGGACGCCACCGGCTTCAACCCCTATCTGGCTGGGGGTGTGCCCCGGAAGCGGAACAATCCCAACCTCAATGCCTTCCGCCTGAAGCCGGGCCTCGCCCCCGCCTATGACATGGTCGACTTCCGAAGGCTCAGCCATAAGGAACTTGTTCTTGAGCTCCGGAAGAGGCCTCGCGCCCGAGAAAAAGCAGAGGGGCTCCAGATACGGATATTGTATGATGCCTGCCTCCAGCTCCGGTGCATACACCTTGGCACCCGTCTTTGCCTTAAGATACGCATTCCCCCCGCAGTGGTCGGCGTGCGAGTGGGTGTTGACTATGGCGGCAAGCCGGAGCCCCTCTCCCTCCAGGAGCCTCAGTATCTTCTTGCCTGTCTCGGCTTCCAGTCCGCTGTCCACAATAAGTGCACGGTCCCCATTCACAATCACGCCTATGTTTTCACGGCCACTGATGTAGAAGACTCCGTGTGCGAGCTGTTTCAGTTTCATGTCATCCTCTCCAGACCAGCAGGAAGATATGGGAGAGTTTAAAAGACATGAATAATTCATGGTTAAGTTGCCCATGTAGTTAAACATTTCGGCACATCTCTGCAAAAACTTGTAAACTCTTACGCACCGTAATTATGTTGGGTTGTTTGATGGAGGCGCTTGCTTGAGAATAATTGCAGTGGACTATACAAGGAAAGAAGGATTGGTCCTGTTTGGCGCCGCCGTTATGGATTCAAAATATGTCGGCCGATTGAAGCGGTTTAGATTCAAACATCTGCGGACTTTTGGCGGCAAGAAAAGAAAGTCTTATTTGCGAAATCTCCCCCGGAAGATTGAAAAAGCCAAAAGAAAACAAATCAAAAGCAATGTAGCCTCATCCTCTGCCGCAGATCATCCGGCCCCGCTTTGCGGAGGGTCACGCAGGCGTCATCCTGAGAGACTCACTTGTATGAATATCAAGCATCTTTCGGTTAAATATTTGATTATTTATTTGGCCAATTAATAAACATAAATAGCCTCCAAGGCATGCAATACGATAAAGTTACCCCCAGTAACTAAACCCGTAAGCTTCTTAAACTCCAGTTGCATTATTGGACTTGCCACTGGTTTAGGCGTCAGCCTGGACATGCCCCGTCTTTAGACGGGAAATATGGGTGATAGGGCCTGATTTCAGCCATGTGGTATAGGATGATGCCGGTAAACGAAGTTTATCGGCAGAGTTAGGTGTGCAAGGCCACACAAGGCGTCAGCCGAGTGTGGTGGCGATGCAATGGAAATTGCAGAGCTATGCAGATGTGATGTTCTTCCGACAAACAGGTCAAGTAGACTCCAGTTTATCCTGCTGGAGATCACCGGTATCGGATTTCGATTAAGCCATGGAAGTTGTGGCGAGGCTTCGGCCGAGCCAAGCGTAAGGCTCAGCAACACACAGCTAACCTGCCCTACAGTGGGGGATAATCTCGGGAAACTGAGGCTAATACCCCATAGGCGAGGTGGACTGGAATGTCCCCCCGCTCAAACGCTTGCGGCTGTAGGATGGGGCTGTGGCTCATCAGGTTGTTGGCGAGGTAAAGGCTCACCAAGCCTATGACGGGTACGGGCCGTGGAAGCGGAAGCCCGGAGTTGGGTTCTGAGACAAGAATCCAGGCCCTACGGGGCGCACCAGGCGCGAAACCTCCACAATGCGGGAAACCGTGATGGGGGGAATCCGAGTGCCCGTTGGCTAATGCTGGCGGGCTTTTCTTAAGCGTAAAAGGCTTAAGGAATAAGGACTGGGTAAGACCGGTGCCAGCCGCCGCGGTAACACCGGCGGTCCAACTGGTGATCAGCATTATTGGGTCTAAAGCGTCCGTAGCCGGATGGTTGGATTTCGAGTGAAATTCCCCAGCTCAACTGGGGGGCGTGCTTGAAACACCCGCCATCTAGGGACCGGGAGAGGTAGGGGGTAGGCCCCGGGTAGAAGTAAAATTCTATAATCCGGGGAGGACCACCAGTGGCGAAGGCGCCCTACCAGAACGGGTCCGACGGTGAGGGACGAAGGCCAGGGGAGCGAACCGGATTAGATACCCGGGTAGTCC
>CAZJUS010000048.1:0-2443 GCA_964549355.1 Candidatus Undinarchaeota archaeon
AGTACTCAAGGGTACTCCCCATAAATCAACACCCCTGTTTTTTTCACATACTCCATGTCCTTTGGAATTTTTTTAGCAAAAGTGAATAGCTGTATTTTCCTGCCCAATTCCGTTTCGAAATCAGATAAATCAAGGGCGTCCTTGAGAGAGTCACCAACAACTAACAAATCAATATCACTGTCTTCCAAGTCCTCTCCCCGGGCATAACTGCCAAAAACTACAATGCACTTGATAATGTAATGGCGGGACAAATACTCAACGAGAGGAAATAAAGAAAGATGATTGTAAAATCTCTTGCGGAGTTGAAAATGTGGCTCGCTTATTTTACCGCGCACAAAGATAGCCCTGCCATTTGGCTGGACTTCAACCATGCCCTGATTTTCAAGTTCGGAAACGGCCCTGGAAACCACAGGAGTGCTGAGTCCTGAAATCCGGGATATGTGCCTAAAAGAAAGTCCTCTGGTGGGGTATTTGAATATTGCCTTGAGTGTTTCGGTTTGAGCGAAAGTCATGTTAATTAAATTAACATGTGTTTATAAAATTTACATGTGACGTGCCGTTGTAGATTTGGAGGGCGCATAGCATTGAAAATTAAAAATACAATAGCACCCCCACTTGTTTTATACTGGGGAGAGTGGGGGGTGCATGGCCTACAGATTCTCCCCGTCCAGCCTGTCCCTGATGGCAGACTGCCCCCGATGCTCCCTCCGGCACCCGGCAGGGGCACAAAAAGATATTTAAGGATTGGACCAATAATGGTACATATGGTACAAAAATGGGACAAGATCTTTGAGGTTGTGCTCGCCCTTCAAAAGGGGCCGGTTTACCTGAGGGAGCTGTCCCGGAAGCTGGGCATACCCCACAGCACCCTGCTGAGGTTGCTTGAGGCTATGAGAGAAGCCAAAATAGTGGGGGCCGAAACAGAGGGCAAAATCAGGAAGTTCTGTCTCAGGGACACGCTTGAAGCCCGCCGTTGGCAGATGATGGCAGAAGAGTACAAGTTGCTGAAGTTCATTGAAAAAAACCCCGGATTCAGGATGATGGTGGAGGAACTGTCCCGGTTGGACTATCCTATTGTGCTAATCTTCGGAAGCCATGCCAAATTCACCGCAGGCAGGGATAGTGACGTGGATGTGTTCGTGGAAGCTGAGGGGCAGGAAGCTGCAAGGAAGATTGCACCCATTCACTCAAAAATCAGTCTGCACACAGGCAGGTTCAATACTGAAAGTCCGCTGGGCAGGGAGATTGCCCGGCATCACATCCTAATCAAAGGTGGTGAAAAATTCTATGAAAAGCTTGGCAAGTGAACTGGTAAAACGTGGAGACCTGAAACTGGAGGCACCGCTCCCGAAGTATCCAAAGAACTGATGAAAAAATCCGGACAGAAACTCAAAGTTGCCAAGCTGCTTTACAGGGAAGGCTTCCAGGAAGACGCGACCTCAAAAATTTATTATGCCATGTACTTGTCAGTCCAGGCAGTATTCAGAAGACTGGGCATCAAATGCAAAAACCACACGGTCACTGCCGTCATACTTCAGGATGTGCTGGGACGCAAACTGCTCTCAGATACTCTGAAAGCCTGGAAGTTTGCAAGAGAGGACGCGGACTACCATGTCTCAAAGCAGACATTCACTAATCCTAAAGAAGCTATTGATGTAGCCGAGGACTTCATCTCCGAAATAGACCGAATCCTGAGTGGTCTGGACTCCGAAAGTGTTGAGGGTTTGAGGGTCCGATTCAAAGACTGGTTGAAAGGCGCGGTTTAAGCAGTCCGGGGGACTCGCCATCAACCGGCACCCCCACCCCAACCTGTTTTATATCCGGGCGTGTGGGGGGTGCATGGCCTACATATTCTCCCCGTCCAGCCTGTCCCTGCTGGCGGACTGCCCCCGTTGCTTCTGGCTCCAATTCCGCAAGGGCATAAAGCGCCCCTCCGGCATCTTCCCGTCGCTTCCCTCCGGCATGGACAAGGTCCTGAAGCAGTATTACAGCACCTATACCGGAAAAGACAGCCTGCCCCCGGAGCTGGCGGAGTCCGGCCTCCTGCCGGCTTCAGTGCGGATGTTCTCAGACATGGAGCTGCTGAGGTTCTGGCAGGACAACTTCAAGGGCATCCAGTGGGTTGACGGGGAGGGCAACCTGTTCAAAGGAGCAGTCGACAGCATGCTGGTGGACACGGCAAACGGCAGGCTGATTGTGCTGGACTTCAAGACGCGCGGGTATCCGCTGAAGGAGGACACGCATGAACATTACAGGAACCAGCTGGACATCTACAATCTTCTCTTAAGAAAGACCGGGCGCGAAACGGAGGACTACTCACTGCTGGCATTCTACCACCCCACCAGCGTTCATGAAAGGGAGAGGTCAGGTTCAAGGCGGACATAGTGAAGATGAAGGTGGACACAGGGAATGCAGAGGCTATTTTCAGGAGGGCGGTCGAGGT
>CAZJUS010000049.1:0-1923 GCA_964549355.1 Candidatus Undinarchaeota archaeon
AAAAGCGAGCGCCCGCAGAGGCGCAAGATAAACCACTTTTTTCTTTTCAAGGACAGTCCGGATGGCTGCCAGCTGAGCAATCAAGGTTTTTCCACTGGCAGTCCCGCTGGCCAGCAGGAAGTTTTTTTCAAGGGCCCCTCTCCGGACTGCTTCTGCCTGGGGCGGATAAAGCACGGCAACCCCGTCAAATTTATCCAGGTAGGGGGACAGCTCAGGATAGAGCTTGGCCAGTTCCGCGAGCTTCACAGAGCGCCCTCTTTTGGGGTTTATTAAGCTTTGAGTGCCCCGTGCCGTCTGCTGTTATTTGTATTTGAGCTCATATACTGCATGCTTTATTGAAGGCACAATAATTTTCAACGCAGTCTCCGCTGCATCCACTGAACCTGGGATGCAGAAAACCAGCGTGTGATTTACAGTCCCGGCGCACGCCCTGCTCAATAAGGCCCTTTCTCCGACTTGTTCATATCCTGCAATCCTGAACCGCTCCCCAAAGCCCGGGAGCTCCTTCTCAAACATAGTCTTCAAAGTATCTACAGTGTAGTCTTTTTTGGAGATGCCTGTTCCGCCTGTGAGGATGATTACATCGGCCTCGAACATTTTTTTCCCAACTATGGTCCCGATCAGGGCGGGGTCGTTGGCAACAATTGTTTTTTCAACAACTTCGAATCCGCTTTTCTGGAGTACGGAAACCAGCAGCTGGCCGGTCCTGTCGGTTTCTTCAGTTTTTGTGTCGCTGGTGACTATTACACAAATTTTTGCATTGATACTCTCCGCGTCGGCAATGTGATTGTCCATTTTAACCTTCTCTCTGCAGGTTATTTACTTTTTGCTTTTTATGGCGCTATGCAAGCAGGGCGGAGACATCGCCTTCCACCTTTTTCCAATCCACTTCTTCCATGCTGGCGACCGCCCCCCAGACAAACATGGCTTCACTCAATACGCCCCCGATTTTCCGGGGCGGCAGGACCACAAAGGGGTGGATGCCTCCGTTCTTCACATCCAGGTTGGTGACTATAGTGAACCGGCCGAGGGTCGAGTCTACACGGCAGACTGTCAGGCCACCGCCCAGTTTCCGGCATGACACTATGGTGCCCAATGCACAATCCAGCCCCAGCAGGATGGACCTGCCCTCTCCTCTTTTGAATTTTCTGCTCAGGCCTGTGAATGTATCCACGCACCATTTTACAACAGGCTCATCTTTCGGGTTGCACGCGTATTCAATCGGATTCTTCAGCTTCTCAGTTTCATTCTTCAGATAAATCACATCATCAATCCACTGGCACGATTTCAGGACCGCACGGACGTCCTTAAGATCGGCCCGGACTCTTCCATTCCTCTCAAGCTTCTCCAAAATCTCGAGGGCCTTGAGGCCGACCTTTATGCGGGGGTCCATGCAGATGGTATTCGGGCCTGCCATAAATTATTTTACCTTTGGGATTGGGGGGTGTGTATGGAGCTTGCTCTTAAAACCCAGAAGGGGAAAATTTATGATTTGACTGACAAAATTTCCGGAAAACTTCCGAAAAACTTGGAATCCGGACTGGTTAATGTTTTCGCCCCCCACGCGACCGGCATTCTTTTTCTGGGCGAGAATGAACCTGGCATCAACGCCGACTACCAAAAACTCCTCGGCAGGCTGGCTCCGGAAGGACCCGAAGGCGAGTGGCAGCACGACAGAATCGACAGCAACGCACACGCCCACCTCAGGAGCGCCCTGATGGGGGCTTCACTTACAATACCTGTCCGCGACGGCAGGCTCCAGCTCGGCACATGGCAGAGGATTCTGTTTATGGAAGCCGACGGCGACAGGGAGCGGAGATTCATCTTGACTTTTGTGAAGGGCGAACAATAATGTACAAAAATAACCTGGCTGTCCGGAGGACAGCCACCCTGATCAAACTCGGTGAGAGTTTGTTGGACTGG